>JAEEQC010000229.1 GCA_016285135.1 Lachnospiraceae bacterium | reverse complement strand
TATGTAGTGGTGCCGCCTTCTCTTAAGAATTCCAAAGACGGGGATTCTATTCCGTAATTCAATGCCAATATATCTTGCAAAGTCTTTTCATCCATGATTGTTATTCCTCTTCATTCCTTATCCGACTGACATCGCCTGCCAGTCTTTTTTAGTCATCAGGTTCACGTGGCCTGTCCGTTTCTCATGCATCAGGGGCACATCCACACCTTCCGTGGTCCATTGATACTTAAAACCGCACTTTTCCTGTACACGCTTCGACTTGTCATTACCGTCATAATACCCACACCAAACCTTCTGCATACCGAGATCCTGAAAAGCACGGCGAAGCATCTCTTTGGCTGCTTCCGGCATGATACCGTTTCCCCAGAAAGGCTTTCCGAGCCAATATCCGAGTTCGCATTCATCATCCCGATCCGTCATATCCGTATGACCATTTAACTTTAGCTCTATCGCACCGATTGCTTTTCCGTCTTCCTTCAGACAGATAGCATAAGCTTCCTTCCCGTTAAAAACATTCTTAATAACGTCCCGGCTCTCCTCTATACTTTGGTGAGCGGGCCATCCTGCGATCGGACCCACATCCGGATCGGCGGCGTATTTGTATAAATCCTCTGCATCGTTTTCATTCCATCGGCGCAGAATAAGGCGTTCTGTTTCAAGCATCTTTTCACCCTCAAAATCTGTAATTATCTTAAACTCCTGTATTTCAATCATACGACCATTTCCCGTGGCAGACACGATATCACACTATGTAGCAATGTATATGACCCACAACCCCCGTCCCCCCCGGTTCATTTTCTTGCCCAAGTCACGGCCGTTATGTTATACTGAGCGGAGGGCGGTTATTCCGCTGAAAATCAATGTTACGAAGGGGTACGTATGGCAAACCAGGCTTTTTCCGGCAGTCCGATCAGGACCAACCAAAACGGTTATTCGACAAAACTTCCGAAATACATCGCGGTTCTCTCCGAAAGTCCCGTGTTTTTACTTGATAAAGACGGCAACAAGATCAAAGAGTACGCTTGTCCCGGTCTCGAATTCGACGAAGCATCGGGCGATAACGTTTATGTGACAGATCTTGGGGATATTCCGAGTGGAACATATACATTAAAATGCGACGACTACGAAACAGAAATAAAGGTTTCCGAAAAGGCTTTCCCGGCGCTTGTAAACAGCCTCATAAAAGGGCTTTATTACCAGCGCTGCGGATGCGAGCTTGAAAGCAGGCATGCCGGTATCTTTACCCACAAGGCTTGTCACACCGCTCCCGCGTTTTACTGGGAAGACAAGACCGGGTCAAAACTTATCCGAGGAGGCTGGCATGATGCAGGCGACTACGGCAAGTACGTAAGCCCCGGTGCAGTCACCGTCGCGCACATGCTTTATGCATATCTTCTCTTCGCTGATGGGTGCTCGGACGACCTTAACATTCCCGAGACAGGTAACGGTACCCCCGACATATTAAACGAAGCACGATACGAACTCGAATGGATCCTTAAGATGCAGCGCGAGGACGGTGCTTTCTGTCATAAGATCACAAAGGATCACTTCGCTCCCTTTATAATGCCCGAGGATGATACCGATCCCGAGTACATTGTTCCGCCCTCTCACACGGCCACGGCGGATGCTGTTGCTGTGCTTGCGCTCGCATCAAGGGCTTATAAGGATTTCGATCCGGGCTTTGCCGGGTGTGCCCTTAGTGCCTCTCTGAAAGGATACAATTGGCTTGTCGCAAACCAGGGATTCATTCCTTACATGAATCCCAAAGGATTAAACACAGGGCCTTACAGTGACACAAGAGTGATCGACGAACTGTTCTGGGCATGCTGCGAGCTCTACGCCGCGACAGAAGACGAAACCTTCAAGAGCGAAGCCGAAAGGCTCTACACCTACGGCCGGAATGTCAAAGAAGGCCCCTCCCCCGACAGCATCTTCAAAGAGATGCTAATCAAAGAAAACGAAGCCGATGCCGAATTCAAGAGAAAATTCCCTTTCTGGCACCCCGGGGATTTTACGGGTCTGAATTTCGCAGAATTCGGCTGGTCAAACGTAGCCGGTCTCGGCGCGCTTTGCTGTCTGTTCTCGCTTAAGGAAAAGGCGGGCAAGCTTCTTTACGACGACCTTAAAGAAGTTGTTCTTAAGTTAGGCGAAGACATATACTCGCGTGTCATCAGCTCGAAATACAAAACTGCACTCAGACCTCAGGATTACGTCTGGGGCAGTATCTTATGCGTTATGAACAATGCGATGACCATGCTCGTAAGCTTTCTCCTCTCGGGCAGTGAAGACATGCGTGACGGTGCTCTCTGCCAGCTTGATTACTCGCTGGGTCTCAATGCGCTCGACCTTTCGTTCGTGACGGGTCTGGGGCATCGCAGTGTCCAAAATCCCCATCACAGGCCTTCGGGTGCCGACGGGATCGACGCTCCCGTGCCGGGCTTCATAGTCGGCGGGCCGAACAAGCAATGGACATATCCCGAAACCAAAGAAC
>JAEEQC010000051.1 GCA_016285135.1 Lachnospiraceae bacterium | reverse complement strand
ACCGAGCTCTTTAAAGATCTCAGCCAGACCTTCTCCAGCAGCCACAGCAATAAATCCGTTATCCTTCTGAGGTTCCTTCGGCGCAGCGGGTGCGGGAGTCTCAGAAGCTGCCTTCTCCTGCTCCTTAAAGAGCTTCTCGTTGTGCTCGATACGCATGTTATCAATCTTCATGCTGGTGAGCTGACCATATGTAAGACCCTTCTCAAACGCCTGACCGGGATGGTTTGTATGAACATGTACCTTGACCATCTCGTCATCGGCAACACAAACGATCGAATCACCGATCGACTCAAGGAACGCCTTGAAATCAACCTCATCCTTTTGGGTGAACTTCTTCTCAAGCAGAACGATAAACTCTGTACAGTAACCGAACTTGATCTCCGATGTGGAGATGTTCGAAGTGTCGACCGATCTTCCGGATGCGGGTGCCGCAGGAGCAACCTCGCCTGTGAAGACAACTTCCTTTCCGCAAAGAGCTTCGAAACCGCCCTTCATTACCTCGAGGAGTCCTCTTCCGCCGGAATCGACAACGCCTGCCTCTTTAAGTACGGGAAGAAGTTCAGGGGTGTACTCGAGCACTTCTTCCATGTAATCGATCACGTTACGTACAAAGAAGATCATGTCCTCGGTCTCGCCTACAAGCTCTGCAGCCCTCTGAGCGCCGCCCTTGGCAACCGTAAGGATCGTACCTTCCTTAGGCTTCATAACAGCCTTATATGCAGTCTCAACAGCCTTTGAGAAAGCGTTGGCCGCAACATCGACATCAATTGAGTCGTAATCGCTGATAACCTTGCAGAATCCACGGAGCAACTGTGAAAGGATAACTCCGGAGTTTCCGCGAGCCCCGCGAAGAGATCCCGATGAGATCGCTTTAGCGAGTGTCTGCATGTCGGGGTTCTTGAGCGCTGCCACGTCACGTGCCGCCGACATGATGGTCATTGTCATATTGCTGCCGGTATCACCGTCCGGCACCGGGAAAACGTTGAGTTCGTTAATAATCTCTTTCTGTGAATCGATGTTCTGCGCAGCTGCAAGAAAGACCTTCTGTAAAAGCGCAGCATCTACGGTCTGTAATCCCACTTTTAAAAATCCTCCGAAAACATCATCAATCGATACTTCTTACACCTTCAACAAAGATGTTGATCGCTTTAACCTCGAGTCCGCAAAATTCCTCAACCTTATACTTAACGTTCTCGATAAGATTAGAGCATACGGTAGGAATGTTGATACCGTAAGACACGATGATATGCAGATCGATAAGAAGCTTGTTGTCATCGACTGTAACATTTACTCCGTGTGAAAGATTCTCTACTTTAAGAAGCTTTGCAAGTCCGTCCTTCATGCTGATGGAAGCCATGCCGACAATACCGAAATTCTCAACGGCTGCAGCGCCGGCACATTTTTCAATGACATCAGTGTTGACGATCACTTCTCCGCTTTCGTTAACTATTGAACCATTCATAAGAGCACCTTCTTTCGTAAATATATATATAAATCCGTTTTCTCCCAAATGATCTATGAAAACAACCCTTTTACGGATGATTTTCCCAAAAAAGAAAATAATAGGGCTACTGTCTGCTTTAATCAGTAGCCCCGATTATCATCATTTTGCATTTTGTACTCTGGTTACCCTGCCGGCTTTAAGACAAGCCGCGCACACGTACATCTTCTTAGGTCCGTTCTCTGTGATGACCCTTACGGACTTCACATTGGATTTCCAAACTCTATTTGCACGCCTAGAAACGTGGCTTCTTGAATAGCTCAGATGATGACCAAACATATTACCCTTGCCGCAAATAGCGCACTTAGCCATATCGACACCTCTCTTCTTTGTAAAATTAGCATCAAACACATGGATTTTATCATACGGCGCTCTCAATTGCAACAAGAATTTACAATTCGTGAATCCGGCGCGGGCAAATCGGGGAAAACCCGCCCGGATAAAGCATCCTTATGCTGCTCACCATGTGTTTTTAATTATTCTTCTTCGGAAGACTCCATGAACTTCTTTGCCTTCTCGTCCATCTTGGCGTCCTTCTCTTTATCTGCGGGAGACTTCTTGAATCTGTCAATGATCTCGGGAACGGCATCAAAGATCTTTGAAACCATATCCTGATTCTTAACACTGACGAGCTTTGTCGATCCTCCGGAGATCACGAGCACGGAATTGGGCGAGATCTTGCCGCCCATAGCACCGGCTGCCGCATTCTTTCCGCCCTGGAAAGCACCTGCGCCGACACCGAAGCTCACATCCACGAGGGGAAGGATGATTGTTCCGTCTTCAAAGCGGACCGCATCTCCCACTACAGTTTTTGTTGTAAGAAAAGAATCCATGCCCTTAAAAAGAGCACCTACCGTCTCGGAAAAGTTACTTTCTGCCATAATACCTCCTCAGTCCAATGTTATTTGACTGCTTTTTTGATCTTCTTTCTCAGGTACTTAAAGTCCCTGCTCCAATATGTCCTCAGAGCCGGTAAAAGCACCGTTATAACCCTGATCCTGCCTCGCAGATAAAGATCAAACTCAAGAGCTTTTTCTTCAAATACGGGCTCAACGCTTATGTGACCTCCGTAGATCGGATACATCATCGCTGCCGCGCCCAAGATCTTTCCTGTCGAACACGGATCGCCCGTTCCGAATCTGATGCTTCCTTTGAGCTTTCTCGGAAGGATATGCCTGACGATCTTTATCACGCGCTTCTTGGCGACACGATAAAACTCTCTCGCTCTGGGGTCGTTTTTTATATTGTATAGGTTTTTCGCCTTTTTAACAATACCTTGTTTCTTCGGTTTCTCTTCGTCCGATCCGTCGGAGTCTTTTTTGCGCTTCTTTTTCTTGCCTACCTTGTGCCCGGGATTCCTTTCTGTTTCGCGTTCCGTGGTCGATCCGTCCACCTGTTCCGACCCGGATTCAGTTTCTGAAGCACTCTCAGTATCACGATCATCTGCGGCCCCCGTGGAATCTGTATCGTTTACATCCTCATGTTCTACGTTTATCACAGTACTATCTGAAATCTCGGCATCTAATTTCCGAGTGAAGTCTTTTTCTGCGTCGTTTTCTGCCTTATCTCCCGTATTGTTTTCAGATACCTCTTCAGTTTTATCCTTAACACCGTCTTCTGTGTTTTCTTCTGTGTTTTCTTCTGTGTTTTCTTCTGTGTTTTCTTCAGCCTCTTTTTCAGAAGCTTTATCCGTGGAACCCTTTTCTTCGGAACCTAAATCCGACTCAGAAGTTTGAGCACTTACTTCATTATCAGCCGAAACATTTGCATCTAGATCATCTCCGTCTATCTCATCGGGGAAAAGAGAATCGTCATCATCGGAAAGCTCTTCTTCCACGTCTTCATCACTGTCTAAGATACTAAAGAACAGTAGCTTGCCCTTGGTCTTAAGCTTACCGTCGGCATATGTGACACGGATCCTCAGGATATGTAACAGCCAGGTGATACGGCCTTCAGCTTTAAGTTCTTCGTGCTTATCTCCCCATGCCTTGTATCTGACAGGTACGAAAAGAACAGCCAGAACCAAAAGAAGCGCAAGCCCCAAAAGCCCAAGCAGCGTAAAGCCGATTATCTTAAGGATTAGTAAGATGATCTCCAGCATCCGTAAAATACCTTTCAACGTCAAATGATCCGGATTCGCGATACACTTCGTCAATTATTTCGCGAACAAGTTCTGCGGCATCGTCACGGCTGTCGGCCAGCCCGATGATATGCACATCCTCAGAGGTGTCCTTCCTGTAATGTGCGAAAAGGAATTCGCCCATGTTATAGATATCGAGGATGTTCTCCTTATTGGAGGGGAAGGCGATGCAGTAATACTTCAGTGAGCGCAGCTTCCGCTTCTCGACGAGCTTGCGGATCTTGCGTTCTTTCTTCTTCGCTTTGCCCATGCAGCGAAGCTTGTCATGAAAAACTATCAAAGCATCTCCTCCTTTCCAAATAAAACTATCCAAAATAATACTATCAAAATAATACTGTACCAATTTAATTATTCAAATGAGCGTTCATGCGCAGAATGTATTCGCTCACACGTTGTCCGCTTGTCAGCGCTCCGCCGTTTAACTGCGGGTGCTCCCGCCGGAACTCGGTCGCTTTGATCAAAAGCCTCCGGCGAAGAACAAAGCGACCTCAAACACTGCTCCCGCACCCGCGACTATGCTCGCGCTTCCGGCGCGTCCTGCCTATCGTGATCGAATATATTCTGTCGCATTCTCGCTCTATCTACGTATGATCATTTTATACAGCTTTAAATGGTCATATCACATATCCGCGAAGAAGTTTTTGAATTCGCGGATCGCTGCTGCTTTTTCACGCTCATCCCTGCACGACTCGAGGCTGTTGCGGATATAGTCCTTCACTTCGTCCGAGTTGTTGAGGAACAGCGGCAGCTTTGAAAGTATCCCCGCCATACGAGCTCTCTGAAGCAGTTTTGAACCGGATGAGAAAGCCTGCGTGAGCTTGTCCTTAAGCTCCTTCGCCTTATGCATGATCATATCCCTGTCTACGGTCTTCCCGGGATTGCTTTCCGAGAGGGCCGCGAAGATCGAATCAGAGATCAGTGCAACGCATCTCTGCGCGTCTCTGTATACTTCAGCGGAATCTGCCTCTGTCATCTGAAGGAACGAATCCTCGTATCCCGGGATCTTAAGTCTTACCTCTTCAAGCTTCTCAAGCTCGGATTCATCGATTCCCTCGTAGAGCATTCCGTCTTCGAAGGTCTTCCTGTCTCCCGACTCGAACGCGTCAAGGAGATTATTGATGAACGTGGTAACTGAAGCGTTTGTAAACACTTCACCGCGTCCCTTTCCGATATATACGGACGTAGCCAGCTCAAGCAGAGCCGCATTGATCATAAGTCCGATATCCGAGAAAGCATCTATCCTTACCGCGGTTCTGAGCGTCGCTTCACCGCATCGGTCGTAGAGCTTTGAAAGCTCCTCTGCCGAAGCATCTGCAAAATCACTTCCGAACACGGTATCTACGATCTCGGACGCGTCGGCATCTCCGCCGGCAACACCCTCTGAGACCCTGAGTCCTCCGAAGCCCTCAATGTTCGAAACGATATCATCGATATCCTTCTCTGTACGTCCGAGCTGTGATTCAAGCGCACCTTCCACGATATCAAAGAATCTCGATTTCGCGATCCTCAGGGGAAGCGATGCGATCGCAGCCTTAACACCCTCGCGTACCGCAACACTGTCATTTGACCTGAAGATCAGGCTGATGATCGAAGATGCTTCCTTAGCGTCGTCTGCGGGAGCTGCGGGATCCGGCTCGCAAAGTCTTCTGAGTACATACTCGCAAACAGAAAGATTGTCACGAAGCTCTACAACTCCGCGCATCTGTCCTTCAACCTCATCTCTGATCTTCTCAAGTTCTCCCGCTATCCTGCCGTACTCTTCAGGTTCTGCGCTTCCGGCTTCACGGATGAGCTTTAAGACCTCAAGAGCCTGCCCATACCACTCGGGCTTTTCTGCCTCGTATTTATCAAAAAGATACTCCGTGAAGGCACCTGTCTTAAAGAACAGCTCGTAACCTCCGACGTAGTGATAAGCCTGAAAGATCCTTTCTAACTTCTTTTCCATCTGAACTCCTTAAACCTGTATTCCTGTCTGTTGTCCCCAACAACAGACACTATTTTTTATACCAGCATCTCCGCGAACTGCTTGATATACACAGCCACCGGAGTGGCACCAAGTACCTGCGTCCCTGTCAGTGCCGAAAATGTACTGATAAACCCGCATGCTCCGAAGGAGAGACACACGACAGTCCCCACGAGCTGATAAGACGAAGCGCTCCGTACCGCTCTTGTAAGAGCGAAGCACACTATGATAAAGAATGCGCAAAGTCCTTCTCCCAGCAGGAATATGACTACCGATCCGCCGAAGCCGCTCTCTTTGATCATGATAAGCGATGAAAGCAGTACCGCGGGTGTCAGGTAAACGAGCACCGCAAGAAGCTCGAGCGCGTAAGCGGCAAAGAGGTTGCCTCCGGTAGTCCTGCGTCTTGCAGTGATGCTCTGCCCGTGCTCGAGTGCAAATCCGTTGCACCCGCAAACAACGAGCACCAAGAGGAGCATCCCTATGAGCCCCGCAATGATCTGTCTGTATATCATAGCGGTTGTAACGCTTATGCCTGACTTGTCGGGGTTCTCTATATCGACGTACCGTATGTCAAAGTCAAATCCGTAATCGGGGTCCTCCGCCACTTCCGCAACGAATGTGGCGTACTCCTCCTCCGTGAGGATCTCAGCCCCGTTACCGGGCAGTGTCCTGTACTCATCGTAAGTCCTGAAGAAGCACACATCGTACATCATATAACCGGCAACGATATCCTGAACAATTATCGATGAGGTGTCGTCACTGGGTGTGATCACCTTGATAAGATCCTCCCTGATGCCGTCACGCAGCTTAGTCTCGTAGTCGTCTCCTATCACGAAGATACTACCTATATACCCGTCCATGAGTAACTCGGTCAGTTCTTCCATGCTGCCTGTCGTAACCCTGAGGGCATCGCTTCCGAGGAGCCTGTCGCGAAGTCTTACCGCAACGAGCGACTCGCTCTCGCAGAGGAGTCCCATCGGAACTCTGCTGTTATCGGATGCATGAAGGTTCATATTGAAGAATACCGAGAGCATGACGATAACGCACAGCGCGTAACAAACTGTCGCTATGCGGTCCGTCAGGAGAAGCTTGAGTCTCAGTACAAATGCCCCCATGCAAACGTTCCTTTCCTACTTCTGCAAAATAAAAGTAATAAATCTGTAGCTCGGCATGAACTGTGCGAATCTGGAGAGAGCGTTCGGCAGATACATGACGGGGATGATCCCGCCTCCGAGTACAGTCATCAAAAGTATAGCCATGTTCGAAAAGAAGCAGTAACCGTTTTTCGAACGTATGAGCAAAGCAAGTATGGAGAAAACGATCCCCGCTCCGAAGATGAGTGCCGTAAGATAGAGTCCGATGCCGAAAGAGAATTCTATCTTACCGAACTGCTTCATAACGGTCATGACGGCGAGAAAGGCAGCCGACATAAGCGTTCCGTAGACAAGCACCTTCGAAATGATCGTACGTGCGGGGCTGATGCCGCACGAAACAAGTCTCGAGCGAACTCCGCTCTTCCTCTCGAGGAGTACCGAGTAACCCGTGAGCATCCCGGAGTAAAGAACCAGGAGGATGAGCACAGAGTATATGTAGTGGTCGGTGAGCGGCAGTGAAGCCATCCTGTCAAAGGCCTCGCGCTCGAAGAACGCGTCCTTGCCGAGAGCCGTCATGACAAGATCCCATGAGATCTCAACGTTCTTGTCCCTGATGAGCTGGCGGTCGTAGTCTTCCTCCCTCATCCTGAAGGTCAGAGACTCGATGTTGACCTCGACCGAGGTGATGTACCGGGAGTACGACTCAAGGAGCGCCCCGTAAACCGCAGCTTTGGCCTTGTCATCACTGTTGATCACGGCTTTGATCGGCGTATTCTTCATCCCGATCATCTCGGAAGTGAAGTTCTCGGGGATGACGAAGTAGAAATCCAGCTCGCCCTTTTCAAAACGGGAGTTAACCTCTTCTTCCGTCCCTTCGTAGATATTAACAAAGGCGTTGAAATCCTCGTTCTCGGCGAAGTATGTCTTGAGCATATCGGAATAATTGGACTGTTCATGATCGACGATACCGACAGTGATGACCGTCGGCGGAGTAATTCCGCTCGCAAGAAAAACACCCGCGATCCCCAGGAGCGCAAGCACTAGGAGCACAAGGAGTGTTTTCGTGTCGCTTATGAAAAGCTTTATGTCTTTTCCGATCATTTAGCCCCTATCCTACTCGACGTGAGTATGATTCGAAATATGGTCCATACAGTACTCGTAATTACCGTTGCACTTTGAACAGAACCTGAACTCGAGGTTGTCCCCGTCACGCTCTGTCCTGCCGCAGACAGCGCACTTATGACGTGTCACACTTCCGGGAAAAGGATATACTCCCGCGGGTCCTTTCCCGGACTCGGGCTGACGGTAGTTCATGCCGCCGACAAAACCCTTCTTGAAAGCCTTTGCTCTCCTTCTCTGCCCGGGCAGCTTGTTGCCCCAGGGCCTGTAAAAGAGGAGCATATTGAAGATGGCAGCGATGATAAGCAGTGTCATGCAAAGTCCGACAAGCACGCTCGCACTGAAACCTTCATAAATCTGGTATCCGAACGTGAGCGCATATATAAAGATAAAGTACTTGGCCTTGACGGGGATAAAGAACATGAGCAGGAAAGTCATGTCAGGTAACATAAGCGCCAGAGCCAGGAAAAGCGTATTGTTGAAATACGTGAGCGATACGGGGTACGAAAGCCCGTAGCCGTAATAAAGGTATGTTCCGACGTAGATGATGATCTGGCAGACAATATTTATGATGATGCCGTTGAAATAGAAAAGATTAAATCTCGACGCACCTCGCAGACGCTCAATGCTGTTACCGATCGAGTAATAAACAAAGAGCATGATCGCTTCCATGAGGATGCTCGACCTGTCCATGGGCTGGATGATAAATGTGACAAGTCTCCATACCTGACCGTCAAGCACTTTATCAATATCGAGCATCATCCACTCGTAGTAAAAGAGCGGGTTGATGATACCGACAAGGAATCCTGCCGCGTAAAGCAGGACGATATATTTCATGAAACCGGGGATCGCATGGCGTTCCCATTTCTTAACAAGCTTTTCTATCATAGTTTCCTGTCGGGTGCCACGGGTGGCATCCCTTCCTCTCATTTCTTATCCTCGATCACTGTCAGACAAAGACCCCAAAGCGGTCATTCCTCCACACGTTTGACGGCATCGAGCGACGGTTTAACAACCATCGAATAATTAGTATAGTATACCACAAAGCCCGGTCTCGCACCACCCGGTTTTTTGACGTTGCGGCGCTCGAGGTAGTCTACTTCAGCCTTGGCATTCTCGCGTCCGCTCGAATAATAAGCCGCCACGGCCGCTGCCTGTTCCATCGCACTGTCTGACGCCTCGCGACCCTCGGTCTTCAGGATGACGTGGGATCCGGGAGCACCTTTGAGGTGGAACCACCAGTCGTTCCCGCTCGCGAACTTAAAAGTCAGCTCATCGTTCTGGAAATTGTTTTTACCAACGTATATGTGGAATCCGTCTTTGGTCACGTAATGTACCGGAGCAGATGCATCCTTCTTCGGGCGTTTCTTACCTTTGCCTTCGCTGTGCGAGGGCTTTAGGTACCCCGCTTCCTCAAGCTCACGGCGGATGGTGATAAGATCTTCCTCACATGTCGCAAGCTCAAGTTCAAGAGCCACCGACCCGATATGATCGAGGTCTTCTTTTGTCTTCTCTATGTAGCCGGTGAGCGCGTCGAAAGTACGCTTCATCTTTCTGTACTTTTCGAAATACACCTTGGAATTGTCTATAGTGGAGAGCTCTTCGTCCATCGGGATCGTAACATCCTCGCCGGTGTTGTAATCCGTGACGGTGACAGACTTGCCGGGCACCTTAAGCTCATGGGCATATGCGCAAAGTAGCTCACCGTAGAGCTTAAAGGTATCTCTCTTCTCGGTGTCCTTTAGCTGCGAGAGCTGAAGTTCGTACTTCTTGACTATCCTCTCTCTGATGGTCGAAACGCTGTGACGGAGTGCAGATGAGCGCTGTCTGATCCTCTCGGCAAGATTCTTCTCCATGTAAAAGGTCTCAAGCAGTTCACTCGGACTCTCCGCTCTCCTGAGAGTGATACCCTCGAGACACTTAAGACTCGTAAGCTCAAATGCTGCGTACTCGAAGGGAAGTCCGTCCCTGAACACTTCACAGGTGGCAAAACGCTCGTTTTTAAGGTCATCCATGCAGCTGAGGAACACATCGGCAAGCTTCTCAAGGCCGTCAGAGGGCTGGTCTGCTGCCGGGATGTCACCGTCAAGTCCCGCACGGAACACGAACTCGTTGGCCATAAGCGGACTGATGCCGTTAAAAGACATGTAAACAGCCTTTGAGAGTGGCTGAGCTTTTGCCTTTACCGCTGCCACAAACGTCTCTCTGTCGCAAACCGTTGGATCGAGCTTTTCGGCCGTCTTGGCGATAAAGTAAGGTCTGCCCGTAAGGACTTCCCTGACCGAGCTTACTGTTGCGGGGATCCTCTTGATGCTGTCGATGATCACATTGTCCTCATCGCAGAGGATGATATTGCTGTGCTTACCCATGATCTCGATGATCAACCTGCGCACACGAAGATCACCGAGTTCGTCGTAATGCTCGATGTCAATAAAGATAACGCGTTCGTTTTCGGGCTGGGACACATCTTTTATCTTACCGCCCATGATGTATTTGCGAAGAAGCATGCAGAATGCCGGTGAACGGTCGGGTGCTTCTTTTTTTGTGTCTGTAATGTATATAAGAGGCAGGCTCGCGTCCGCCGACATGAGGATCCTCAGGGTGTCCTGAGTCTTGACCGTGATGATCAGTTCGTCATGTTCGGGCTGAACAATTCTGGTGATCCTGCCGCCGATCGTCCTGCGCTTTAGTTCGCTTACGAGATCGGCTATTATCAGTCCGTCAAATGCCATGATATTTCCTTTTTACTTTCTCATTCTCACCGGACAGCCTTCGGCCTTCTCCCGGCATAAAAACTGTGTTTTCGCATCAATCGATCGGATACATATAAGGCTTTCTCGCTCTGTATACGGTGTAATACTTAAAGCCTGTATCTGTAAGGATCTTTGCGACTTCGTCAAACGCATATGCTATATGTATGCGCTTATGAGCATCCGCACCAACGGTGATAAGCTCTCCGCCGAGTTCCTTGTACCTTTTCAGGATCCATCCGCGGGGATGTGCATATCCGAGGCCGTATTTAAGCCCCGCACTGTTAATCTCAAGCGCGATCCCCCGGTCGATTATGAACTTTAGGATCTCATCGACAACATCCCCGTTATCGCCTTCGATATATTCGTCCCTGCCGTCAAATACACGTCCTTCCATTGACTCTTTGCGGGCGTATCTTGCGGCATAATCGAGATGACCGAGTGTGTCAACATAATCGTTGTTCCGGATGTTTTCAAGAGTAGCGATAAAGAATGTCCTGAGTCCTTCTTTTACCGTCTTTCCCGCCCAGTATTCGGGTCTGTACGGATCGGAATACTCAAGACAGTGTGTGGAGCCGATCACAAAATCGATATCACGATGTGTGAGCAATTCCTTATATCTTGCCTTGGTCCTTTCGGCAACACCCGGCTCGTTTCTGAGCCCGAGCTCTATGCCTTTTAAGATCTCAATTTCCGGATACCTGATCCTGAGTTCGTCAATCTCTTTGTAGTTCTTGTCGACATCATATTCGAACACAAGATTATACTTTTCGGAATCAGGAAACTCGTAATCCATATGGTCTGTGATACAGATACCTTTAAGACCCTTTTCGATCGAACCCTTTACCTGTTCTTCCATTTTTTCTTCACTGTCATCCGAATAATCGGTATGCATGTGACAGTCATATAAGATCATAATAATCCTCTCTTCCAAAACTTTTAAAGCAACGTCTTTCATAAAAAGCGCAAAATGCGTTTCCCCTGTAAACAAACATTGCCGTGATATTTTATTTGAACAGTATACCGTGATTTTCAAGATTTTTTTTAACAACTCTTCCGACGATCACGGCTGCCTCTGCAGCTTCCCCCTCTGTGTTGTAACGCGAAAAAGAAAACCTTAATGTCCCCTTTGCAAGGCTTTCGCCGATCCCCATGGCGGTAAGGACATGCGAAACGCCTTTCCTTCCGGCGCTGCAGGCCGCACCCGAGGAACAGCATACACCTGCCATATCAAGATCGGGAATGATCGAAAGCGCATCACCCCCGGGGATGCTGACAGAGACTATCTCACTCAGGTAATTGCCTGAATCCTCCATATTTTCACCGGGTCTGTTGATCACCGCTGCCGGAAGTACCTCTTTAAGCCCTGCGGCAAATACGGATGCGGCACGTGCCGCCGTTCTGTCCTCAGATCCGTGCCGGAAAAGCTCCTCACATGCTTTCCCCAGTCCCACGCACGCAACCACATCGGGAGTTCCGGACCTCAGACCGATCTCCTGACCTCCACCTGTAAGGACAGGTTTGATGATAACACCTTTTCTCAGATAAAGGAATCCCGAACCCTTCGGACCGTGCAGCTTGTGTCCCGAGACAGACAGAGCGTCCACTCCGATTTCCCTTACATTCACGCGCATGTGCGGGACGGACTGGACCGCATCCGTATGGAAGATCGCACCTGCTTCGTGAGCGAGCCCGCAGAGCCTTTTGATATCATTAACCGCGCCTGTCTCATTGTTCACATGCATGATGCTGACAACGTCCGGCCTTTCTTTCAAGGCTTCCCTGTACGCCGCTTCATTCACAAAGCCGTTTCTGTCGACGGGTACCTTGATAAGCCTGACACGGTCGTACTCGCGGGCAATATCTTCGCATGTATTAAGGACGGACGCGTGTTCTGTGGTCTGAGTCACTATGCTTATTGATTTATGCGCAGGATCCATCCCGGTGCTTAAAAGGTTACGGATAAAACCTCTCAAAAAGAGATTGTTACTCTCCGTTGCACAGGACGTAAATATGACTTCCGAAACATCCGCCCCTATAAGCGCAGCGACACGCCCCCTCGCGGTATTAAGTGCAGAATTGGCTCTGAATCCCAGGGAGTACTGCCCAAGAGGTGATGCATACTCCTCTTTGAGGAACGGCATCATCTCTTCAAGCGCTTCATCACAGATCCGCGTGGTCGCGGCGTTATCAAGGTAGATCATCTTAAGTACTTTCCTTTACTCGGTAATAATACCCGGCCGGGTTATCATATCCGTCTGCTTTTCTCTTTTACGGACCCTTTTCTTTGAAAGACGGTTGCCTTTCAAAGGACAACCGTCTTTGTAGTCTAATCTTCTGTTGTTCTTTGTTAAATGACTCAAAACTTTCTTTTTTCTGTCATAAATCTAACATAATCACCGACTAGAATAAAGAAAAACAGACGGAAGAGAAACTGCCGATCCCTAATGTTGTCGGAATTTCTCTTCTTTTTTTATGCCTTCCAGAGGCCGTGAAGGTTGCAGTACGCGTAAACGGCTTCAACCGTCTCTCCCTCACAGATGGCAAAGGCCGCCTTGGGCTCCGTGCCGGGTTTGAGCACCTTACGCTGGTTGCCTGCGTTTGTCTGAAGTGAGATCCACTCGATAAAGTGCTTCTCTTCCATGGGATGTATCACGGCACCGACCGTGACATAAACCACATTGTCCTTAACCTCAAAAACAGGCACATGCTTCTCAAGCGATGCATCAACCGTTCCGGGAACGATCTCCTTCATCTTCTCACCGCAGCATACAACGGGGACACCCGTGTTCTTAACCATGGCAATTATGTTGCCGCAATGCTCGCATTTGTAAAACTTCTGTTCCATAGTAAACCTCCGATCCTCAAACTAAGCCTGACTTACTCACCCTAT
>JAEEQC010000050.1 GCA_016285135.1 Lachnospiraceae bacterium | reverse complement strand
ACAACTGTGCCGGGAGCCATATTGTAGTAGATGAATCTGGCATCGGGGACCGTGAGTCTGATACATCCGTGTGAAACGTTCTTTCCGAGGTTGTTCCATGTCGAAGAGACGTAGTCCGACGCGTTCTTTGATGTGTAAAGAACAGAGTGAAAGTAGATCCTTCCTGTGATAAGGCTCCAATACTGACCGAAGTTGTCGGTGTTTTTGAATCTGGAGAACCTGACTCTGTAGTCCTTCATCTCAAAGGTTCCGACAGGTGACTGTGTCTTGTCGGCGCCCGAGGAACAGAGCATGTATCTGACGGGGACAGTATATTTACCCTTCTCGTCTCTGGCAAAAACCATGACCACCTGATACTTCAGGTCGACTACTATCTTGTAGGTATCGGGTGTCGGGAAAGCCGACGGGTACTCATAAACGCCGTTGTCTCCGATGAGCTCTGCAAAAGACATGTGTGTGGTAGGCGCAAGGTCATCCCACTCCTTCTCTTTGTTTTTTATCTCGTCTAAGATGGCCTGCTCGGCTTTTCTGTTTTCTTCAGCCTGTTTTTTTGCCTCATCGAGCGTGGTCCCGAGAGAAGCCAGGTAATCATCAAGCTTTGAGTTATAAGATCTTACCTCGCCCTCTACATATTCCGCTGCCGAAACGATCGTCTCCTCCTTAAAAAGGTCTCCTACATCAGATTCATCATACTCTGCAAACTCATCAATGTCAGGCACAGACTCTTTCGGTAACTGTTCATCTGTCTCTGCCGGCGTATCACTGCCCGAATCATCTGCCAAAATATCAGGCGTGACATCACTTACAGATGTTCCGGATACTTTTCCGTCGCCATCATATTCGACTGAAGGTTCATTAGCAACAGCAAGAAGTACTTCGGCACCGCTGCCACTCAGGATCCTGTCGGCCGACTTTAATTGTGAAGTCGCCGAAGAAACCCCGGAAGCACGCAGCTCCGAAGTATCGGTCTTCTGAAAGCTGCAGCCCGTGATCAGCAGGCAGCAAAGGATGAGCACCGAAACGATCCTCTTAGTCAACATATCCCCACCTTTCCGTCATGCGACATGATACTTGTCGATACGGATATCATCAAAATAATAATTTATGATCTCTTTATAATCAAAGCCGCTCACGGCGAGCCCCTGTGCACCGGACTGCGACATCCCGATTCCGTGACCGTAGCCCATACCGAAGAAAGCAACACTCCCTGCCGGTACGTCCATGAGAGGGAAGTTCATCATATTGTCATCACTGACCACGATCAGCTGCTCAAGAGTATCGAGCTTTGAGAGCGTGCCGTTTCCCGAGATCGCATATAGTCCCGAACCAAAAAGCCGTTCTTTCAAGTCGTCACTCACGGCGTAAGGCATCACCGGAGAAGTGCCGCCAAGCACGACCTTGTACTTGGCCGAAGGAAGATCAAATACAATCTGCGCTTCCTGAAGTCCGAGCGTCTTTGACGACGTGCTTCCGGTCACCTTAAGAGAGCTCACGCGCCCCGTTCCGGTCACGATCATCTCTTTGACGCTCTTCACCGTTCCGACATCAAAGCCGTTGCTCTTTAAAAGCTCTCGTGCTTTCTCCAATGTATATGTGATAACCCACGGCTTCTTCTCGGGGCTCAGCTCATACAGATCGGGCTTTGAGTTGTAGATCGCGCTTTTGATACCCCAGACGTCGATCCCGCTCTCGGTCGATCCTCCGCTTGTCGAGAAATAAAAAGTCTCAACAAGATCGTCACCCCTGTAGATGACCTCACCCACAGTCGCTTTGACAGCCGCGATGGCTTCTTTTGATTCACCCGTTACTCCCCTGTACACCTGCGAAGCGGTCGTATCGGAGAGGTTGTAGGGGTTCGACAGTGTCCCCCTGCAAGTAAATCCCGACTTGTAGAGCGCGTAGCTTCTCGCGCAGACCGCCTGTGCTTTAAGCGCTTCGGGATCATATGATTTGCTCATCTCGCAGGTGACAACACCGCACAGATAAGCTTCAATGCTTATGATATTAACGGCTGTGAGCTTCCCACCGCTCCTGACGATCTCGATCCTGCCTCTGTAAGAACGCGTACCGAGTGAGATGATCTTGCCCGAAGGGTCGTTTTTTGAATTAACAGCCTTGATCTGCGGATAAGGGCTGTAAGTCTTCGAATCACTTCCTTCACATGAGTCGATCAGAAAGGTGCTCTTGCCGAACGTAACCCTGATAAGATGCTCGCGGCTCACTGCGCTGCTGCCGTCCGACCTTTCGTAGAGCTGCCATGTCTTTGGTCCCTTAAGTACAGGGATAAGCTCTGCTTTATTGTTCTGCCCGATCCCTTTACGTGCTTCGTCGTAGGAAGGGAAAACGCTCGTTTTGACTATATACGTTGAATCATCCGGTTCAAAAGAGAATCCGTTTTCTCCGTAGAATACCTCTCCCGCTTTGAACTCCTTCTCGGATGCGTATCCGAGCATTATCCTCTTGTTGTAGACCGTTAAAACGTCTTTGTCCTTGTACTGCGCCACAAGTCCGACCCTGATGTCCGTCATCGCCTCCGCCCGAAAAGACGGAGCGAGCAGCCAGGCAGCTCCAAGCAGTATCAGGAACGCAAGTATCCTAAAGATCCGTGATGAACATAGCATCTCCGAAGGAGAAAAACCTGTATTCGTTTTTAACAGCTTCTTTGTAGGCATTGAGTATGTTCTCTCTTCCGCAAAGCGCCGCAACCAGCATTATAAGCGTTGATTCCGGCAGGTGGAAATTGGTTATCAGTGAATCGACAATATTAAATCGGTACCCGGGGTAGATGAAGATGTCGGTGTCTCCGCTGCCTGCCTCGACTCTGTTCGTACCGTGCGAAGCGGCTTCAAGTGTCCTGCAGCTCGTTGTACCGACGCTGATCACGCGGCTGCCTCTTTCCTTGGCTGCGTTGATCATTCGAGCGGCTTCCTCGGTTACCTGATAAGACTCCGTGTGCATATGATGGTCGAGGATGTTGTCCTCTTTGACGGGTCTGAACGTCCCAAGCCCGACATGAAGAGTGACCCTTACGATGTCGACTCCCATATCTTTGATCTTCTCAAGAAGCTCTTCCGTAAAATGTAGTCCGGCTGTCGGAGCCGCGGCCGATCCGTCATGTTTGGCATAAACGGTCTGATATCGGTTCCTGTCCTTAAGCTCATGCGTGATATAAGGAGGAAGCGGCATGGTGCCGAGCTTGTCGAGTACTTCCTCGAACACTCCCTCGAATTCAAAGGACACGATCCTGTTGCCATCGGGGAGCACTTCTTTGATCACTCCCTTAAGCACGGTGGGCTCTGAGCCGAAGACAACGGTCGCTCCTTCTCTTAGCTTCCTGCCGGGTCTGACGATACATTCCCAGTCAGAAGCCGTGATCCTCTTGAGCAGAAGAATCTCGCAAGCGCCTGTATGGCCTTCCCTGTGTCCGATGAGCCGCGCCGGGATGACCTTTGTATCGTTGATAACAAGACAGTCCCCTTTTCTAAGGAATTCTCCTATCTCGTAAAAATGCTTATGCAGCATGCGACCGTCGTTCTTGTCAAGGACCAAGAGTCTCGAAGACGATCTGTCTTCAAGCGGATCCTGCGCTATCAGCCTCTCGGGCAGATCATAATAAAAATCGCTTTTTTTCAAATATTCCATCATTTATCTCCGAAAAAAGGTACCTAATTATGATAATCCGCTGACCCGAAACATTCAAGTAAAAGTATAAATTTTTGTTTATAAATAATAATAATCGGGCATTTTCCTTGTTTTGTTCAATCTTTTGTATATAATTGAGTAGTGCGCATCCCTTACGATGTGCTTATTTGTGTGAAAAGCAAATGTAAGCCGTCTAAAGCCTGTTTTCAGACAGTCGGCAGGTATAAACAGAAATAAACCCGGGGACTAAGGACAGATATGTACAAATTAGGTATTGATATTGGATCGACCACTGTTAAGGTGGCGCTCCTTGACGAACAGGATCAGATAATCAAAAGCGATTACGAAAGACATTATGCCAACATTCGTGAGACGCTTCTTTCGATCATAACCAAGATCGCTTCCGAAATACCGGAAGATACTGTTGTTGCACCCACTATCACAGGTTCCGGCGGACTTTGTATCGCCGACATCATGAAGATCCCTTTCATTCAGGAAGTGATCGCGGTTTCCACTTCACTCTCCGCGCTTCCTGTCGTTCCTGATGTGGCAATAGAGCTCGGTGGTGAGGATGCAAAGATCATATACTTCGGAAGCACCATAGAACAGCGTATGAACGGTATCTGTGCCGGCGGTACGGGTTCCTTCATCGATCAGATGGCCACGCTTTTAAAGACGGACGCAATGGGTCTTAATGAATATGCCAAGGACTACAAGGCCATCTACCCCATCGCAGCCCGCTGTGGTGTATTTGCAAAAAGCGATATCCAGCCTCTTATCAATGAAGGAGCCACAAAAGAAGACCTCTCCGCATCCATCTTCCAGGCTGTTGTCAACCAGACGATCAGCGGTCTTGCATGCGGTAAGCCCATCAAGGGCAAGGTTGCATTCCTCGGCGGTCCCCTTCACTTCCTTTCGGAGCTTCTCGCTTCGTTCATCAGGACTTTAAAGCTTACTGACGACTGCATCATCGCACCCGAGAACTCTCACCTCTTCGCAGCCAAGGGTGCCGCAATGAACAGCTGTCTCCTCCCCGGCGGACGCATCAAGCCCGACGAGGATGTCGTTAAGCTCACCCTGGGACAGATCAAAGACGTCCTTTCACAGGACCTCAACATCACATTCGAAGTTAACCGTCTCGATCCACTCTTTGAGGACCAAAAAGCATACGATCTTTTCACTGACAGACACGATCAGCACTGTGTGGTAAAACGTGATCTCGCCACCTATAAAGGAGACGCGTTCCTCGGTATCGATGCGGGCTCAACGACCACAAAAGCCGCCCTTGTATCCGACCGCGGAGAGCTTCTTTACTCATTCTACAGTAACAACAACGCTTCTCCTTTAAAGACCTCGATAAGAGCGATAAAAGAGATCTACAGCCTTCTTCCCGAAGGTGTCAGGATCGTGCGTTCATGCTCTACAGGTTACGGAGAGGCTCTCATCAAATCGGCGCTTATGCTTGACGAGGGCGAAGTCGAAACAGTCGCTCACTACAGAGCCGCTTCCTTCTTTGACAAGAATGTTGATTGTATCCTTGATATCGGCGGTCAGGACATGAAGTGCATCCGTATAAAGGATCATGCCGTCAACTCCGTTCAGCTCAACGAAGCATGTTCATCAGGCTGCGGCTCCTTTATCGAGACATTTGCCCGTTCGCTTAATCTCGAGATCTCCGAATTCGCGAAGATCGCACTTTTCGCACAGAACCCCATAGACCTCGGTTCAAGATGTACCGTTTTCATGAACTCGAAGGTAAAGCAGGCTCAAAAAGAAGGCGCTACGGTAGCTGACATAAGCGCCGGACTCGCATATTCCGTTATCAAGAATGCACTTTACAAGGTTATCAAGGTTACGGATCCTTCTTCTCTCGGAAAGCACATCGTTGTTCAGGGCGGTACCTTCTACAACGATGCTGTTCTGCGCGCACTTGAGAACATACTCGGCATCGAGGCCATCCGTCCCGATATCGCGGGTATCATGGGTGCTTTCGGCGCTGCTCTTATAGCAAGAAGTTCCTACACAGGTCAGCCCACTACCATGCTCGGTATCGACGATATCATCGCTCTTCGATTCGAGACATCGATGACGAGGTGCAAGGGCTGTACAAACAACTGCCTCCTGACTGTAAACAAGTTCAGCGACGGCAGACGCTACATCTCAGGTAACCGCTGTGAGAAGGGTATAGGCGGCGAAAAGAACAAAGACAACATCCCTAATCTCTTTGAATACAAGCTTCACAGATTCCTTGACTACGAGCCTCTTGCAGAGGAGAAGGCAAAGCGAGGTATCGTTGGTATACCGAGGGTTCTCAATATCTACGAGAACTACCCCTTCTGGTTCACTTTCTTTACCAAGCTTTCATACCGCGTTATTTTGTCGCCGAGCTCCACAAGGAAGATCTACGAACTCGGTATCGAGTCCATACCGAGCGAATCGGAGTGCTATCCCGCAAAGATCGCACACGGTCATATCATGTGGCTTATAAACCAAAAGGTGCCTTTTATCTTCTATCCCTGCATACCTTACGAAAGAAACGAGTCACCGGAGTCGGGTAATCATTACAACTGCCCTATCGTTACTTCGTACGGCGAGAACATCAAGAACAACGTCGAAGAGCTGAGGTCCAAGGATATCATCTTTGCAGATCCTTTCCTTTCACTCGAGAACGAGGAGATAGTCACAAAGCGTCTTGTTTCACTCTTTACCAACAGCAAGCTCCCCTACTATGCCGGAGCCAAAAAGGAAGAAGTTGAACGTGCCGCTCATGCCGCATGGTTAGAGCTCGAGCACGCTCACAAAGACATGCAGAGAAAGGGCGAAGAAACACTCGAGTACCTTAAGCGTACAGGCCGCAAGGGCATCGTTCTTGCGGGCAGACCCTACCATGTGGATCCCGAGATCAATCATGGAATTCCCGAGATGATCAACTCATACGGTGCTGCGGTTCTCACAGAGGACAGCGTTTCACACCTTGCCAAGACCGACAGGCCCATGATCGTCGTCGATCAGTGGATGTACCATTCCAGGCTCTATGCCGCAGCTTCATTCGTGCGCACACGTAAGGATCTCGAGCTCATCCAGCTCAATTCTTTCGGCTGCGGACTTGATGCGGTTACGACGGACGGTGTGAGCGATATTCTTACCGCCTCGGGCAAGATCTACACCGTACTCAAGATCGACGAGGTCAACAACCTCGGTGCCGCAAGGATCAGACTTCGTTCTCTCCTCTCGGCGGTACGAGAGAGAGACCGCAACAATATATCGCCCAAGCTCAGATCAAGCGCCTACAACAGAGTGATATTCACCAAGGAGATGAAGAAAGAATACACGATCCTCGCTCCTCAGATGTCACCCATACATTTTGATATCCTTGAGCCCGCGATCAGATCCGAGGGCTACAAGATTGAGATCCTCAACAACGACGGCAGAAGTGCTGTCGATGTGGGTCTTAAGTATGTAAATAATGACGCATGCTACCCTTCGCTTATGGTAGTCGGACAGATCATGATGGCTCTTCTCTCAGGCAAATACGACCTGAACAGGACTGCTGTAATGATCACACAGACCGGCGGAGGCTGTCGTGCGACAAACTATATCGGATTTATAAGACGTGCCCTCAAGAACGCCGGCTTTGATCAGATCCCGGTACTTTCTGTAAGTACCTCGGGTATCGAGAAAAACCCCGGATTCAAGTTCACTCCTTCACTGATCCTCAAGGTTGTCCAGGGTCTGATATACGGAGACGTCTTCATGAAGGTTGTCTACAGGACACGTCCTTACGAAGTCGTAAAAGGCTCGGCAAATGCTCTTCATGAGAAGTGGAAGAAGAAGTGTATCGAATCTGTAACATCCGGTGGGCCTTCGTTCCTGCTTGACTGGTCAGATTTCAAGAACAACCTTCGTGGCATCATCAGAGACTTCGATGCTCTCAAGCTCGATGAAACGATCAGGAAGCCGCGTGTCGGGATAGTCGGTGAGATCCTTGTCAAGTTCATGCCCGCCGCCAACAACTACCTTGTGGAGCTCCTCGAGAGCGAAGGTGCTGAGGCTGTTTGTCCGGAGCTCTTAAACTTCCTGCTCTACTGCTCATACGATGCCGAATACAAGTACCGCATCCTCGGTAAGAGCAAAGGAAGTGCCATAGCAAACGATTATATCATTAAATTCTTCGAGAAATGCAGAAAGATCGCGGTAGAAGAATTTGAGAAATCAAAGCGTTTTACTCCTCCCGAAAAGATAGAAACTATCGCTTCGTACGCAAGGCCTATCGTAGAGATCGGAAACCAGACCGGAGAGGGATGGTTCCTCACCGGAGAGATGATCGAACTCATCAAGTCCGGCGTACCGAACATCGTGTGCGCTCAGCCCTTCGCGTGCCTGCCGAACCACATCGTAGGAAAGGGCGTTATCAAGGAGATCAAGTATCGGTATCCGCAGGCGAATATCGTAGCGGTGGATTACGATCCGGGTGCGAGTGAAGTCAATCAGCTCAATCGTATCAAGCTGATGCTATCTACTGCTTTCAAGAATCTCGAGATTTAAAAGGCTAGTGTAATAAATGCACGTACAGGCGGGACTGCCAAATGACAGCCCCGCCTTTTTTAACCAAATGTTAAACCTAAGATTACAACCTAACACTAACACCGTTGGACTTAAGATATTCTTTTAAATCCGAGATCTTCATCTCCTTGTAATGGAACAGGGACGCAGCCAGCACCGCATCGGCATGAGCTATCTTGATAGCGTCCAGGAAGTGCTCCTTCTTTCCCGCACCGCCTGATGCGATGACGGGGATATTGACACGGTCCGTGATCGCCTTGGTGAGCTCGAGATCGTAACCGTCCTTGGTACCGTCGCAGTCCATGCTTGTGAGAAGTATCTCTCCCGCTCCGAGCTGTTCCGCCTTTACAGCCCATTCAATAGCGTCAAGTCCCATATCGATCCTGCCGCCGTGCTTATATACAGTGAAGCCCTGTCCGTCAGGGCGACGCTTAGCATCGATAGCGCAGACAACGCACTGACTTCCGAAAACAGATGCCGCTTCGCTTATGAGAGTCGGATTCTCGATAGCTGCGGAATTGACAGCAACCTTATCCGCACCTGCACGAAGGATGGCTCTGAAATCGTCTACGCTTCTGATACCGCCACCTACCGTAAAGGGGATAAAGATGCAGCTTGCAACCCTCTTTACCATCTCGGTAACGATGTTGCGCTTGTCGGAAGAAGCTGTGATATCAAGGAATACAAGCTCGTCAGCACCCTCGTCGTTATATGCCTTTGCAACCTCTACAAGGTCACCGGCATCACGCAGGTTGACGAAATTTACTCCCTTAACGACCCTACCGTCTTTTACATCCAGACAGGGGATGATTCTTTTTGTAAACATACGGATCTTGTTCCTTTCTCTTATATCCGTCCGGATCATTCCGTTTTCCGGAGTACTCTTATTACGGATTGCTCCTCTTAATCGGTGTACTCTATGAAGTTCGAGAGTATCTTCAGCCCCACTTCACCGCTCTTTTCGGGATGGAACTGACAACCGAAGATATTGGCGTGTTCGACGGAGCTGTCAAATCGTGTACCATAAACGGTAGTAGAGGCGACATCTGCCCTGTTATCACATGTGAGGTGATAGGAATGAACGAAATAGACATAAGCACCGTCCTCGATCCCACGATAAAGCTTCGAATCCTTCTTGATGATATCGATGCTGTTCCAGCCTATCTGTGGGATCTTAAGATCCTCTTTTGCAAGCTGAGCCTCATCAAATCTGGTGATACGACCGTGAAGTATGCCGAGTCCCTTGATCGCCTCCGTCCCTTCTGAGGCTCCGATGGTTTCTGTACTCTCATCAAAAAGAAGCTGCATTCCAAGACAGATACCAAGAAATGGAACACCGCTTCCGACAAGTTCATGTATAACAGGAATGAGCCCGTACCTCTCGAGCTTACACATAGCATCGTAGTAGGCACCGACCCCCGGGAAGACAATCCTGTCGCAATTTTTCAGATCAATGGGATCATTTGAAAGACAAACCTCAGCGCCGAGATACTCAAGCGCTTTCGAAACACTGAGAGTATTCCCCGCCTCATAATCTATAAGACCAACCTTCAAAACTAATTACTCCTCTTTCTTAAGTTAATGATTTTAACGACTCAAGATCATACGTCCCCAAAAGAGCATAGATATACTCACTGTAATCAACTACATCGTTAATGTTCATCATCGCATACGCTTCTTCTTCCGTCAGCTTAAACGTCTTATTAAGCTCGTTCAGGATGTTGGTTTTAACGTATTCGAGATCATCCGTGATGTTCAAGGTCGTGGCCAGCATGTAATACTTCTCGTACTTCTCAAGCCCCTTGATAAGGGAGTTGAGGGCCTTGTCTCTGTTATTCGATGTCATGTAGTAATTGTAGGAGTTGAGCTGCGAATTAACATACATGACAGTCATGATCCTGTCGTAAAGCTCGATATCCTCGTCTTTGATAGTGAGTCCGTAGACATCGTAATAAGCCTCATTATAATGCCTGATGAGGAAATCGGTCTGAGCGTTCTCAATGCTCAGGTTATAAGTGTATGTATTGGTTCCGAGGATAATGAATGTCGCGATCACTCCGAACAGGATGAACAGGATGCCGGCACCGACCTTGTTGATCTTGCCTTCATCTTCTTCACTGACTTCAAGAGCTTCACGAGCCTCTTTCTTCTTTCTGGCCTTCTCGCGGGCTTCTTCCTTGGCCTTGCGCTTTGCTTCCTCGGCCTGCTTCTTCTTTTCTTCGGCCTCGGCCTTGTCGAGTTCCTTCTGGGCAGCCTTGGCAGCCTTTGCTTCCTCGGCACCTTTCTTCTTGGCCTCCGCAATGGCAGCCTTCTGCTTTTCCTCTTCTTCGGCTTTTTTGCGGCGTGCTTCCTTCTGTTCTTCGGTAAGCTCTTCCACGACATTGCCGAAGAGCCTCTGGAACAGAGATTTCTTTTTCTTCTTCGGAGCCGATCCGTCCTTATCGGGCGCATCAAGAGCTTTGATCTTGTCTTCTAGAGCCCCTGACTCGATCTCAGCCATAATGTCTATGTTCTCGGGTTCATCCGAACCGATATTAACAATATCCGCCTCAGAGATAGTCGAATCATCGAGTGCGAAAAGCTCGTCGGCACCGAGTACGTTTTCCTCTGCAGTCTCTTCACCCGGATTAACAAACTGTACCTCGGGTTCCTCGGATTCTGCCGAAGGAGCGATGTCTCCGCCGAAAGGATCTACCATTTCGGGTTCTTCCGATACAGAAGGCTCTATATCACCACCGAAGGGATCGACCATCTCGGGTTCCACATCAGCGTCAGAAGGTAATAAATCACCACCGAAGGGATCAACCATCTCAGGCTCGGGAGCAGACAGCGTTTCACTGCCTTCAACTGCCTGATCATCGACCGCTGTTTCGGGCACATCCTCAACATCGACAATATCTGTATCAGATCCGGCAGATCCCTCTTGTTGTGAGAAAATGTTGGCTATATCATCCTGATCAAGGATTTCCTTATCCGATTCAGGCGTATCCTCAGGCATTTCGCTCAAAAGATCTGTGATCATGCTGTCGATCTCACTGGGCGGATCCGAACCGAATGTGGCAAGGTCGTCACTCACAAGAGAATCATCAAGCGAGATATCATCACTTACAGGAGTCTCATTAAAAGGAACTTCGTCAGATACGGGAGCATCGTTAAAAGGAACTTCGTCAGATGCAGGAATATCGTCAAAAGAGACTTCATCAGATGCAGGAGCATCATTAAAAGAGACTTCGTCACTCATGGGCACGTCATCAAAGGAGATCTCCTCGCTTGCGGGAGTGTCTCCGAATACAGGCTCATCAATGATAGGAGTCTCTTTGCTTTCTCTGTTTTCTTTTTCTTCAGCTATGACGTCAGCAATGATATCGGCCATCGAAGGACGTTCTTCGGCCTTTTGCGGGAGCTCTTCTCTCTTGCGGCGGGGTTCGGACTCGCCTTCGGAAGAAACAGAACTAAGCAGACGATCAAGGTACGATTCATCTGCTTGGTTAGTTCTCTTAATCTCACATTCGTCACAGAAGTCTTTTCCGTCCGGAATCACCTTGTGACACATCTTGCATATAGCCATGGCTTATACCCGGAATACAAGTTATTTAAAGAGCAATTTGTCTATCTCCTCTACAAGCATTCCGATCTCCGGCTTCGACAGCTGAGCGTCGGCGCCGAGAGATTCCCCCTTCTTCCTCATTTCGTCATTAACAAGTGACGAGAAAATGACAACGGGCAGATGCTTCAGTGCATTATCCTCCTTGATAAGCTTGGTCAGGTGGTGACCATCCATCTGAGGCATCTCGATATCGGTAATAACGCATTTAACCTTATCATTTAATGTCCCGTTCTCTTTATATAACATAAGCTTGTCATAAGCTTCCTTACCGTTATTGGTAACCGTAACATTAGTATAGCCTGCTTTGGTCAGAGAATCAAATATAAGCTTGCTCAGAAGAGGAGAATCTTCTGCGATAAGTATAGGAGAATTGTTTCTCTGTCTCTCGCCGAGCTGGTCAATATCCGAAACCTTAAGGCCTGTCTCAGGGCTGATATCGGAAACGATCTTCTCAAAGTCAAGGATAACGATGAGTCTGTCGTTCAGCTTAATGATACCGGTAGCAACGCCCTTGCCCGAATTGTTGATCGACTCGTCGGGCTTTGAAATCTCTGCCCAGGATACTCTGTGTATGCCGAGAACTGTATGAACGTGGAAAGCAATGCTGAGCTGATTGAAGTTGGTAACGATATACATATCCTTATCAACGTCTTCACTCTCAGGGATCGAAAGAGATCTCGCCAGATCCACGATCGTGATGATTGTATCACGAGGCATGTAAATTCCTTCAATGCACGGATGAGCATTGGGTATCGCTGTAGGTCTCTTGTAAGGAAGGATCTCTTTTATCTTGGCAACGTTAATGCCGTAATGATTGTTTCCCACCTGAAACTCGAGGATTTCCAGCTCGTTGGTTCCGCTTTCAAGCAAAATATTGGTATCCATACAGTACCTCCGTTTAATTGTTTATAGTGATCTCAAAAACCTTATCGAGTGAGATATCGGGGTTTGTAGCCACCAGTTTCTCAGCCTTCTCTCCGTCATCAATAAAGAACAACAATACACCGCTTGTAGATTCACTCGGAGCAAGTTTCTTCTCCAGGAGTAAAAGGTCGTTGGCTATGAGTGACAGCTTCGGGTTATACGACTTCCTGTCACTGACAAGCTTGAATGATACGGCAAAGTTCTTAAGCGCGAATGTCTGATCCTGTGACGAATCATTCGTGATCGAGAATTCCGCAACCACAAGCTTTTGTCCTTCCGGTGCGTTCACCGAGAAGAATTCATAATCACTTTGATAAGAAGCTCCTATCGTGGTCTTCAGGAAGGAAACCTTAAACTTATTATCAAAGCATTCACTGAGCGAGTCAAATGTAGGCTTAGGCTCCGGCGTAGGTGTAGCTGTAGGCTCTGCCGGTTCGGTCTCGGGTACCTTAACATCAACTACAGGTTCCTTTGTCTCGGGTGCCGGTGTGGCACTCGGCGTAGGAGTCGCCGGGTTGTTCTTCTCTTCCTCGGCAGCCCTGTCCGCATAAGCCTGTTTGAGCTCTTTTTCATCAAGAAGCTTTTCTTTATGAGTCTTGCGAGTGTCATACTTCATGATAAGGTATGCACTGTACTGAGCGATGGCGTTGCTTTCGTCCTCCGTGAGGCTGATATGTTCACCGGACTCGCATGCAGTCATAAGGAATACCATGAGACACGCAAGTAATAAAACCAATCCCTTTTTCACTATAT
>JAEEQC010000228.1 GCA_016285135.1 Lachnospiraceae bacterium | reverse complement strand
CAAAAATATCAGAGAAGAAAAAAGCCAAAAGCAGGTCAAGAGCTAAGAAAAGCACCAAAAAGGAATAGACATTCGTGTATCAGGTAAAAACAGAGGAAAGTCAGGGATAAATCCGGCTTTCCTCTGTTTATTGTTTATTGTTTATTGATCATTGTTTATTTGAAATCCTGCCGTAAGTCTCAGGCCTGCGGTCGCGGAAGATTCCCCAGCCGAGCCTGTCGGTCTCGATGGCGTCAAAATCGAAGGCTGCATAGAGGATCTCCTCCTCATTCCTGCCGGCCGAAGCGATGATATCGCCGGTGTGGTCGGTGATGAACGAGCTTCCATAGAAGCAAAGAGCAGAGTCCTGACCGGCGTTTGCCTCACACGGCTCAACCTTTTCAAGTCCCACACGGTTTGCTGCTACAACGGGGATTATGTTTGCTGCCGAGTGGCCCTGCATCGTGCGTCTCCAGTGACCCGAAGAATCTACGTTGAGGATCGGCTCACTTCCAATCGCGGTCGGATAAAGAAGGATCTGAGCCCCCATGAGAGCCATGCATCTCGCAGTCTCGGGGAACCACTGATCCCAACAGATCCCGACGCCCACACGTCCATAAGCGGTATCCCAGACCTTAAAGCCCGTGTTTCCGGGCGTGAAGTAAAACTTTTCCTGATAAAAATGATCATCCGGGATGTGAGTCTTGCGGTAAACGCCGAGGACCGAACCGTCCGCATCGATCATCGCAACCGAATTGTACATTTCGAGTCCGTCTTTCTCGTAGAAGCTCACGGGGATGACAACAGAGAGCTCCTTTGCGAGCTCAGAGAAGTGCTTCACAGCGGGGTTTTCCATCGTGGGAGTCGCAAACTCATAGTACTCGTACCTGCGCTCCTGACAAAAGTACGGTCTCTCAAAAAGCTCGGGCAAAAGTATGATCTGCGCACCTTTCCCGGCCGCCTCGCGCACCTTTTCTGCCGCATGGGCAATGTTCTGCGCAGGATCAGCACACATCTTCATCTGTATTGCAGCTACTTTTATCTCGCTCATGGCGTTTCCTTTCTAAGCTTTTCTGATCGTATAACTTCTCACATTTGGTGTGTTGTCTTTCAGTACTGTGTAGCAATGAAAATGACCCACCCGGGGACGGGGGTTATGGGTCATTTTATTTTCGGGATCTGCTGTGTTATGCAGTGAATGTTCCCGCCTCCGAGCAGGATCACCCGGGCATCAACGCCTATAACCTCGCGCCCGGGGAATGCTTCCGCAAGGATGTTTCCTGCACGTCTGTCACTTTCTGTGTTTTCATCACCGAAGCAAGGGTAGATCACAGCCCCGTTCGAAATATAGAAATTTACATAGCTTGCCGCAAGGCGCTCTCCGACTTCTCTCGTGTCTTCGCCTTCCTCGAAGACATATCCTTCAAGGTCTTTTTCAGTGAGAATTACCGGTTCTGCCGGGAAGGGGAGTTTCCTGATCTTAAATGATCTGCCCTTCGCATCCTTCTCGTTTGTTAAAATCCTGAGTGCGTTTTGACAGCTCTCGTAGTTCGGATCATTCTCATCGTCCGTCCATGCCAAAAGCACCTCGCCGGGTGCCGAGAAGCAGCAGAAATTGTCCACATGGCCGTTTGTCTCGTCATTATAGACACCGGCAGGGAGCCAGATGATCTTCTTTACTCCGAGGATTTCCTTAAGTTTATTCTCAATCTCTTCTTTGGATAGTTTCGGATTCCTTCCGGGGCTCAAAAGGCATTCCTCCGTGGTGATCAGGGTACCCTCACCGTCCACATGGATCGAGCCGCCTTCAAGGATGAAGTCTCTCTTATCTATCACTTTGTCACCGAGGAACTCACAGAGTTTCCCCGCAACAAGCGCATCTCTGTCGTAGTCCGTGTAGAGGCCGTCGTAATCGCCACCCCACGCGTTGAAGCCCCAGTCAACGCCTCGTCGCTCCGACCCGTTCACAACAAATGTCGGACCTGTGTCTCTCGCCCAGGAATCATCTGCTGCAAAAGGTATAAAGACGATATCGCAGTCGGTTTTTCCTGCGTTCTCAGGCTCACTTGATACAAGCTTTTTACCGTCCGTATCTTTAGATTCTTCGTAGGCCCGACTCTTAGAAATAAGGTCCGCCACGACCTTCTTCGCTTGTTCGAGTTTTTCGGGACTGACCATCATGTACACGGTCTCACTCTCGGCTATCGTACACGCTACCGTCGCAAAAGCCTTCTCCGCTTCGACTCCGTCCTTCCATGATCCCGGGCGCTCCGGCCAGATCATGAGGCATCCGACATGCGGCTCAAACTCGGCAGGCATTCTGAAGGTACCTGCACTCTCTTCTGTATAAGCGTTTATAGAATTATCTTTTTTCATGTCCGTGTATCACAACTCCGTTCCGGTCGGTCAAAACTCTTATTCCACCAAACTGTACTCAGCGTTTTGTGACTTATCGGATCCAAGTCTTGTTTTAAAGTCTTCGTATCCGAATTCCTTAAGGAGCCTGCATTCACCTTTCTCATCCATCGCGTAGATCGAAGGGAGCGG
>JAEEQC010000049.1 GCA_016285135.1 Lachnospiraceae bacterium | reverse complement strand
CATTGCTGATGTAACCGGGCGTGACATCCATTTCAGCTGCGACTTGATTCTGAGTAAGCCCAAGCTTAATTCTATAAGATTTTATTTGTTCTCCATAGTTGTTGTTCATAATAATCCTCACAAAATATTAATATAAAAAGTATACAATAAGTATTGACAGTAAGGCAATACTAGATTACTATACAATGTATACAATAAGTAAATATGGCTTGTAAGGAGACCGGATATGAAAAGTGGAAGAGTTATCAGGGAATACGTGGATGATTATGTAGAATATTTCCCGGAAAAATGGCGTTGGCGATTGAAAAATAGTAACGAGCAAAATGATCGATACATGGCGACGCGTGCTCGGAGAAGTAAAGATACATATAAAAACAACGATCTTTTACCGGATTTTTATTCCATTGAGCGGGATGCGGCCCAGTTTGGATTGAACTCTGTTGAATGGACGGACTTTTTTGGTCTTACCTGGAAGGGTGAGAAAGGTGTACATGCCTATGTGGGAGCTCCGAATTATAAAGGAAGTTTATATTATTATGATCCGGATGACGAATACGATGAACCTGGATACAGGATTTCTGACTGTTATGATGCCTACGAACATCAGCCACCGACAGATAACTATACCCGGATAACCTGGCGTGGAGTTCATCGATGGATCGATACGAAGAATGTTGTGGACGTCAAATACAGTTACATCGTGGAAAATCATTTGTTCAAGGATACACACATAGATCTGATATATAAGGATGGTGAGAAATTAACAGTTTATTCTGAGTATACAGACTTGATAAACGGGTTGTTGATACATGGGAAAAAGTCACTTGTTAAGATAATCTTCAACACTATGAATGAGCATTTTATTAAGTTACGTGATTCCGACAGAGAGGAAGAACGGGAATTTTATCCGGGAAAGACCGCTGAAGAAATGTTTTTAGGAGATGACAAACATGAACAGAAAAGGTGAAGCTAAAAGAAGAAAAATGCAAATGCTAAGGAATAAGAAACTGGTGAAAAGATATCCTTGGATAGCACCGGTTGATTGGAACTGGAACAGGATAAAAGGATACAGCTTCACGATGTACGATGATGTGCCAATCGGCTGGAAAAGGGCGTTTGGGAAAATAATGTTGGAAGAATATCGAGAAGTGCTGATTCGGAATCATTATCTGAGGGACTTTCAATGGGAACAGGTAAAGGAAAAGTATGGAACTCTTCGACTTTATTCAAATGGTGCACCGGAGGCTGTGTTGAATCTTGAATCGAAATATGACTATATTTCCGGCTTTTTCTGTATCTCTTGTGGGCGTATGAATTCGCCGGTGCTCACTGGGGGATGGGTTGAGCCACTATGTGAGAATTGCTATAACAAAAGAATCGCTAAGCAAAGGCAATGGCACGAAAAGAATTGTAAGGGAACTTTTACTTACACTCCATACAAGGATCTTAAGAAGGAAAACAATGAAATTACGATGATTGTGACATATAAATGCTATTCTCCTGATCGAGGGGTCTATGAGGAGAAACGAGACTATTCACAAACCATAAATAAGATAATTGCCAGACAACGCAGACTGAGGATGATTCCCTGAAAAGCACTGTGTTTGATTCTGGAATAAGCAAAAGAAAAGCATATGTCAGATCATGAAGGCTTAAAGCAGTAGATACTACTCTATCTTAGAGCTTGACTACGTCCTTAAAGCATATTAATTTGATGATGTAAGGCAATTGATGAGCAGGAAAACCAATCTGCGCTCCCTTAGGGGAACCTAATATACTGGATACGCTGTCTGTCCATTTTTTTACATCGTAAAGAGAAAAAAGCACTCGCAAATTCAATTGGGGGAAGATGGATATGAAGAATGAAAATGAGATTGTATTGTTTGAGACAGAGGACAAGGAAATTAAACTAAATGTTACTGTTGTGCAGGATACAGTTTGGCTTAATAGAAATCAGATGGCAGAACTATTCGATAGGGATGTTAAGACGATTGGCAAGCATATTAATAATGCACTGAAAGAGGAACTAGACATTTCAACTGTCGCAAAATTTGCGATAGTTCAAAATGAAGGCGGAAGAGATGTTGAAAGAGACATCGATCATTATAATCTTGAAATGGTTATTTCGGTTGGCTATCGTGTCAAATCTCAGCGTGGCATTGAATTCCGACGCTGGGCCAATAAAGTATTGAAAGATTATATCATCAAAGGTTATGCTATTAATGACAAACGTCTCGAAGCTTTGCAGAAAACTGTTGAAATCCAGTCCAAGATGATCTCGTCAATCCTGGAGCTGGATGGAGAGGATGTTCTCAAGGCTGTGACCCAGTATACAAAGGCTCTGACTCTTCTTGATCAGTACGATCACCAGTCTTTGGAAAAGCCCGATGGCGAAAGTCCGGTATATCGAATTACCTATGCGGAATGCAGGAAGATGGTCGACAGTATGGAAGATACTTTCAAATCTGATGTTTTCGGTGTGGAAAAAGAGGTCGGAAAGGTTGAGGGAATAATAGCCGCAGTCTATCAAAGTGTATTTGGCGGAGACGTATATCCATCTTTGGAAGAAAAAGCAGCCAATCTTCTTTACTTTATGATAAAGGACCATCCTTTTGCTGATGGCTGTAAGAGAATAGCGGCTTCACTGTTTCTTGAGTTCCTTAATCGCAATAACGCATTGTTCAAAGACGGCGAAAAAGTTATAAGTGACAGTGCGCTTGTTGCCATAACGCTTATGATTGCGGAGTCTGATCCCAAAGAGAAGGATATTATGACGACTCTGGTAATGAATCTTATAAAACTGTAGGTGTAGTATGGGGTTCGCGTTATTAGGGAGTTGGTGCTCTTCTTTTGAGGGAGATGCGTAAATATGGAACGATACGGAAAGTGCCTATACAGGCGATTACTTGTATTATGAGATATTGCTTTGATTGGGATAAGAAACGGGAAAAGCAGTGGAAACCAGCGATGTGGACTTACTGGTTTCTTCTGATGTAAAAGGACTTAAGTTCTACGGGATGGTTGAAAAATTAAGAACTTCGCTCCATAAGAAGATAGATGTGTTAAGCCTTGAACAACTTAAAGATAATCTGGAATTGACGAATGAGATATTAAAGGATGGAATCAGATTATATGGATAACACGAAAAACGATAATTATTATTTGGGCAGTTACAAGAGGAATAACAATCATGGATGAAAAGACTTTGCAAGATATATTGGCATTGAATTACGGAATAGAATCCCCGTCTTTGGAATTCTTAAGAGAAGGCGGCACCACTACATATATTGTCAATGGAAGGTCTAAGTATCTGCTTAAGGTTATCGGATCTGCTTTTTCGGATACAGCAAGACAGTCTGCATCCATTATGAGATACCTGGAAGAAAATGGATTCCCGGTGCCTAAAACGATACTTACAAATAGCGGAGAAGCCTTCTTTGAAACTGAAATTGACGGGGAGAAGAAACTGATCATTCTCATGGAATTCATCGCCGGGGATGAGCCGGAATTGGAAACGTGTCCGGACGAAGTCGGAGCTATGGTTGGAAGGTTTCATCAGCTTATGGAGAAATACCCTGCAGAGCTTGTTTTCCATGGTAAAGAATTCTTTATAGATCGATACATTGGTTTCCTTCGTAAAAAGAACTACCCGCGTATCAAAGAGTATGAGGAGTTAGGAGAACGCCTCTGGGATAAGGTTAAGAACCTCCCTCGGGGTAATTGCCACGGAGACCTTCACAGAGGAAACTTGTTGCAGAATGCGGATGGGAAGATTTATCTTGTGGATTTTGATACTGCCTGCAAGGCACCGCTTATGTTTGATGTCATGGTCATGTGTGACATGACAGATTATTTTAATCTGAAGCAGGAAGATATTGAGCTTACCAAGGAAGTATATCGGAAATTTCTTTCAGGCTATTCGGAATATCATAAACTTAGTCGTGAAGAAATTAATTCTTTCCCTTACTGGGTGGCAATCAGACATTTCCAGCTACAAGCCACAATCCTTGAGATATATGGAGTGGACTGTATAGATGAAGGGTTTATAGACGGTCAGCTTTATTGGCTAAATAAATGGCAGGAAGCTATGACAGAGGTTTCGGAAAGACTTTAAGATTATAAAATGGAGTTTATGACATGATAAAAGTGTTATTCGTCTGCCATGGCAATATATGCAGAAGTACGATGGCGGAAAGCGTGTTTACGCATATGGTCCGCGAGAGGGGGATTGCGTGCGATTTTGAGATTGCTTCGGCGGCAACAAGTACGGAGGAAATCGGGAACACACCTCATTACGGGACGGTCGATAAACTTCGGAGAGAGGGAATCCCGCTTGTTCCGCACAGGGCCGTTCAGATGCGCAGAAGCGATTATGACGCATATGATTACATCATAGGAATGGATTCTGCCAATATCAGAAATATGGGCAGGATATGCGGAGGAGACCCGTACGGGAAGTTCTATAGGATGCTTGAATTCTCCGGATCGCAGCGTGACGTCGCCGATCCCTGGTACACGGGTGATTTCGACACGACTTACAGGGATATTGTCGAAGGGCTTGAGGGATTCTTAAAATACCTCGGGTATTGATGAGGCTTGGTGGACCCTGGGTGGTCCCTTGGGGACGGGGGTGAACAGTATGAACACAGAATTAAAAAGACTGACAGAACTGGCTGAGAGAAGCCTCGGTAGCGGCCGATTCACATTTACGGATTTTCTGTCCGTTGCAGAGCTGTCTGTATATTATGAGAATGAAGCTGCCTTCAGATTCGCATGTCCCAAATTGTTCGGGGGGTGTGAACAGGCGGAGAGAAAGATGATCCGTTTCGGAAGCGAAGAGGAACTGGGGTTCTCACAGGATTTCCCGATTAAGACACTGCTTATAAAGCCTCTCGCCAGCAAGTTCGCCGACGACCTTAGTCATCGTGATTTCCTCGGTGCACTCATGAACCTCGGGATCAAAAGAGAGTTGCTCGGCGATATATTTGTGAAAGACAAGGAAGCATGTGTATTCTGCAAGGAAAGTATTGCAGACTTTATCATCGAGAACCTGATAAGGGTAAAGCACACTTCTGTAAAGGTAGAGGTTATAGACGAAGCTCTTGATATCGCCCGTCACGATCTCGAGGATAAGGTGGTGCAGGTTTCCTCGCAAAGGATCGATGCCGTTATCGCGAAGGTTTACTCGTTTTCGAGACAGGAAGCACTGGAACTCTTTCGGGAAGGACTGGTTTACCATAACGGCCGTGAATGCACCGAGAACGCCCGCACCCTGCACCCCGGGGACGTGATCTCGGTCAGGGGAAAGGGCAAGTTTGAATACTCGGAAGAGTTGGGGCTCAGTAAGAAGGGGAAGCTAAACTGCAGGGTAAGTATATACAGATGATAGAAAAAGGTGGTCCCTTGGGGACGGGGGTTGTGGACCATTGGGGTGCATGGTCCACAACCCCCGTCCCCAAGGGACCACACCCCAACGCGCATTATTTTGTGAGTAGCGGTTTCATCATATAGAGCGAGCCGGTAACTACAACCCCGACAAGAGGTCTCGGGACGTCAGCGCCGGGACCGTTAGCGACTTCGGCTTTTGCCAGTTCAACGGCCTCTGTTACAGAATCCGAAACGCTTGCGGGGATCCCGTAGCCTTCAAAGATCCTCACGATTTCTTCGGGGTCGAGGCTTCTCGGATTGTCGGGTCTGACGGCATATACTTTGGCCGCAAACGGAGCGAGCTGCCTGTACATATCTTTATAATCTTTGTCAGACATCACGCCTGTTATGATAATGAATCGATTATTTGCTGAGCATGACGATCGATCGATAACCGATATATCTGAAAACTCTTTGACTACATTAGTTATCGTATTATTTGTTTTTCCGGAATCACCCGAAACAACAGAATTATTCGAAATATCCAAAGTGCTCGGAGACTTACTTGCTATTCTTGCGAGACTCTCGCACAACACGCTCATACATTGCGGATTATGTGCCCCGTCGAGGATGACGGGCGGTTCTTTGCTCATAAGCATTAATCTTGCGGGCCAAACCGTGCCTGCAAGCCCCGACCTCAGGGCTTCGTTGTTAATTACATGGAGATTATTGTACTTCGAAGGGTAAACCGGACTTTCGGCAGAGGTTGAGAAAGCACCCTGCTTAAGCGCCGGCTCGTTTTGTATGCGGTCATTCAGTGCCCTTACAACCTCGATCACGACGGCCGCATTGAGCGCCTGGTGTGAGCCAAGCAGGGAAAGACTGAGCTCCTCGGAACCGTCGTAGGTAACGGTATCGCCTTCGAGCACGCCTTCCTTCACAATGCGGAGTTTCCCCGGGTCAACAACGCTTATATGACAGCCTTTTTTCTTACAGGTCTCTTTGATTACATCCATCGCTTCTTTATCCGACGGATATGCAACAACCGAGCATCCCTCTTTAATTATGCCGGCCTTGGCAGCGGCAATCCCGGAAAGCGTATCCCCGAGGAGTTCGGTGTGGTCGAGTCCGATCCTTGTGATGACGGCAACTTCGGGAGAGGGGATGACATTTGTCGAATCATCCATGCCGCCGAGCCCGCATTCCATGATCGCAAAGTCACATTCCCTACGTGCGAAGTAATCGATCGCCATCGCAGTGTAATACTCAAATGTCGTGGGGCGAAGGACGGTAACTGTATCAGTTGAGAAAATCGAAGGATTCACATTGTTGACGGAAAAGAACTTGCTTCTTTCGGAATCCTTGTTGAGTGGTGCCGCGAGTAAATCGAGGGTTGCTTCCATAACTCGTTCTGCTTCCTGTGAAAATTCTTCCTCTGTTGCAGGTACAGGATTGAAGTTTACGGTGATTGGATCATCGGATTCAATACACCCGAAAGATGATACCGATGTATAACCGGAACTGCTTGATCCTTTCGTAGTATCCTGGGGCTCCGAAACACTCAGGTATTCGCAGGGTGACACAAGACACGGCGAATTAAAGCTGCCGACTCTGTAGCCGGCAGCGGTGAGAACGCAGGCGAGCATGCGGGAAACAGACCCCTTGCCGTTCGTGCCTGCGATATGTATGAATTTAAGCCTGCCCTGCGGGTTCCCGAGTGCATTAAGCAGAGCACGGATCCTTTCGAGTCCGTACACGGAACCCGGTGTTGAGGCTGTGTTTATAAAGTCTAAAGCTTCTTTGTACGTCATGTCAGTGATCACTCTGCTATAGAGAGCGAATACCCTTTCTTTTACTTCTCCTCATACATCGAGAACGTACCTAATTCTAACATATTTGAGATCGTTTTCATAGTGAAGGTAGTTTCCCGGGGTGGTCCCCAAGGGACCATTTACCGATGAAATAAATAATAGTGGCATTTACCTGCGGAGTATGGTAGTATAGGAAGTTGCGAGGACCATTTCCGAGACTTCTGAAAAGCGCAGATGCTTTGCAGAACGGGGCGGACGGGTATCTGCGTTTCTCAGTAGTTTCGGGATCTTCGTAAAAAAATAATGGAGGTACATGATGTACAAAAGTTTTTCAATGGAGCTTGCCGGACGTACACTTACCGTTGATATCGGACGTGTAGCTGCTCAGGCAAACGGCGCCGCTTTCATGCATTACGGCGACACAGTTGTCCTTTCGACAGCCACAGCATCACAGAAGCCCAGAGACGGTATCGATTTCTTCCCCCTGAGTGTTGAGTTTGAAGAGAAGCTTTACGCAGCAGGCAAGATCCCCGGAGGTTTCAACAGACGTGAGGGCAGAGCAAGCGAGAACGCCATCCTTACAAGCCGCGTTATCGACAGACCCATGCGTCCCCTTTTCCCCAAGGATTACCGCAACGACGTTACCATCAACAACATGGTCATGTCAGTTGATCCCACATGCCGCCCCGAGCTCGTTGGTATGCTTGGCTCGGCTATCGCAACATGCATTTCGGACATTCCTTTCGACGGCCCCTGCGCTATGACACAGGTCGGCATGATAAACGGTGAGTTCGTTATCAACCCCACTCAGGAAGAGTGGAAGAGCGGCGATCTCAACCTCACTGTTGCTTCGACACGTGAGAAGGTCATCATGATCGAGGCAGGTGCCAACGAGATCCCCGAAGCAAAGATGATCGAGGCTATCTACAAGGCACACGAGATCAATCAGACCATCATCGCTTTCATCGACAACATCGTTAAGGAAGTCGGAAAGCCCAAGCATGAGTACACAAGCTGTGCCATCCCCGAGGAGCTTTTTGCCGAGATCAAGAGACTCGTTCCCCCCGAGGAGATGGAAGAGGCTGTATTTACAGATGAGAAGCAGAAGCGCGAAGAGAACATGCGCGTGATCACCGAGAGACTCGAAGAAGCATTTGCTGAGAACGAAGAGTGGCTTGCGCTTCTCGGTGAGGCTGTTTACCAGTACGAGAAGAAGACAGTTCGTAAGATGATCCTCAAGGACCATAAGCGTCCCGACGGACGTGAGATCACACAGATCCGTCCTCTTGCGGCTGAGGTTGATATCATCCCCAGAGTTCACGGCTCTTCGATGTTCACACGTGGACAGACACAGATCTGCGATGTTTGTACGCTCGCACCTCTTTCCGAGATGCAGAAGCTTGACGGTCTCGATGAGAACGAAGTAAGCAAGCGCTACATGCACCACTACAACTTCCCCGCATACTCCGTCGGCGAGACAAAGGTCAGCCGCGGACCCGGACGTCGTGAGATCGGTCACGGTGCACTCGCTGAGCGTGCGCTCGTACCCGTACTTCCTTCGGAGGAAGAATTCCCTTACGCTATCCGTTGCGTATCGGAGACATTTGAATCAAACGGCTCGACTTCCATGGCTTCGACATGTGCTTCATGTATGTCGCTTATGGCAGCCGGCGTACCTATCAAGAGAATGGTAGCAGGTATCAGCTGCGGTCTTGTAACAGGTGAGACAGACGACGATTTCGTACTCCTTACCGATATCCAGGGTCTCGAGGATTTCTTCGGCGACATGGACTTCAAGGTTACGGGTACAACAGAGGGTATCACCGCTATCCAGATGGATATCAAGATCCACGGACTTACACGTCCCATCGTTGAGGGCGCTATCGCTCGTTGCCGTGAGGCTCGTCTCTTCATCATGGACAACTGCATGAAGAAGGCCATTGCCGCTCCCAGACCCGAAGTTAACGAGTACGCTCCCAAGATCGTTCAGATCCAGATCGATCCCCAGAAGATCGGTGATGTTGTCGGACAGCGCGGCAAGACTATCAATGCTATCATTGATGCAACCGGTGTTAAGATCGACATCAGCGATGAAGGTGCTGTTTCGGTATGCGGCACGGATGCAGCGATGATGAACGAGGCTATCAGGATCATCACACTCATCGTTTCCGAGTTTGAAGAGGGTAAGATCTACGAAGGCAAGGTTGTCAGCATCAAGGACTTCGGCGCATTCATCGAGTTTGCTCCCGGCAAGGAAGGCATGGTACACATCAGCAAGATCGCTCCCGAGCGCATCAATCATGTTGAGGATGTTCTCACACTTGGTGACAAGGTTCGCTGCGTATGCCTCGGCAAGGACAAGATGGGCAGAGTAAGCTTCTCCATCAAGGATGCCAAATAATTCTGACAGAACAATAACGCATATGTGATAAGACAGCCCGGTTTCCGCATGAATCCGGGCTGCCATTTCTTTTTTCCCGACATATCATCCCTTTACATCTCAGCACATACAGACAATCTCAGCTGCTGCCACTCGTTTATGTTTGATAAACGAAGGCCATCTGTTCCAAACCGGACCAATTGTTTGCACAATTCACACAATAACGTATCCGTTATCGGATTGTATAAAAATAATTCTGAAATATATTGACAATAATCAAGCAAGGCGAGTATATTGTTTTTGGGATATGTGTAAGTGCAGACAAAATTTGACAAATGTGAAGTTCTGCGAGCTGCACATCACAATTTCCAAATGATACAGTATTCTTAACCGGAGGAGGTCAACAATAATGAAAGAATCGCAGAATGATTTTGAGTTGATGAAAGCCAACAAAAGTATGATAATAGCTGTTTCCATCCTGCATATTGCGATCGCAGGCGGCTATGTCGGTGAACTTGTAAAACACATCAAATCTGTTGGCTATGTTACTATCGTTTTATGCCTGGCATTGATCCCTGTTATTGTGATCAACGTGGCATACAGGATCAATAAATCGTTTCCTTGGATCAAATACCTCGCGTTGATCGGATTCGGATTGTTATATGCCTTTATCGAGCTCACAACAGACAGTGATCTGAGCTTTACCTACGTCATACCTATCATGATCACTCTGGCTCTTTACGATCACATCCGACTTGTCATCGCAACCGGAGCGGCTGCATTTGTGCTCAGCATCCTTCAGGTTGTGGGATGGAGCTCAGGCTGGATAGAAAAGGATTCGGAGATCGTAATGGCAAATGTCGAGATCATGCTTATCCTTCTGGCACTTATTACGATCTTCCTTTCGATCCTTATCAAGACCAAAAACCTTTTCAACAGACTTCGTACAGAAAAGCTTAACGAAACATACCAGAGAACAAACGAACTGCTCGGTGAGATCATTTCGGTGTCGGGAAGAGTTACTCAGAACGTTACGGAACTCTTTAATGAGATGGATTCCCTCAGTTCCTCGGTTGACCAGACACTTTACTCGATGGCCGAGGTCAGCAAGGGATCCGAGGATTCGGCTGACGCAGCACAGTCTCAGATCAAGCAGACAGGTCAGATCTCCGATTATATCAACGATGTGGAGTCGGCTTCCGAGATCATTTCCGAGAACGTTAACTACGCTGCTGACGCTGTTACGACAGGTCAGTCAAACATCGCCAAGATGACCAGCCTCACCGTTCAGGTTGATACGGCAGGTAAGGATGTGGCAGGTGCTCTTACAGACTTTAACAAGACCGCGGCCGAAATGAATTCCATCACCGATATCATCACATCGGTTGCGGCACAGACAAGCCTCCTTGCACTGAATGCTTCGATCGAGGCAGCACGTGCAGGTGAAGCCGGACGCGGGTTCGCGGTAGTTGCCGGTGAGATCTCCAATCTTGCAGGACAGACAAAGGAAGCTACAGACAAGATCACAACGCTAATAGGAAGCGTCGTTACTCAGACGGCTAACATGGTAAAGACCATCGAAAAGCTTCTTGCTGCGGGTGAAGAAGAAGGAAAGTGCGCTTCTGAGACAGCTCAGAGCTTTAAGGAAATATCCGAGAAGGTTGATATCATCAAGAGCAACACATCAAACCTTGATAACCTTGTAGACAGGCTTTCGGAGGCCAATAAGGAGATCGTTAACAGCATACAGACTGCATCCGCCGTTGCAGAGGAAGTTACGGCACATGCGAACGAGACATATAAGGTCAGCGAAGACAATCAGCGTATCGTTCGTCACGTGAACGATATCGTTCACAGCCTTAACACCGATGCCCAGACCCTCAGGGAGCAGGGTGAGAGAGGCCACGAGATCTGATAGATTCTTTAAATGATCAGTCTGAAAGAACAGACTGAAAGATCAGGCCGGTAAATCAGACCAAACTGTTATACGGTCAAGAAGTAGTTACGTATGTCAAAAGAATAAAACAGAAAACGCAAGGAGCCGAAAGAAAAATATCTTTCGGCTCCTGTATGTTTACCGGGTCGTTAAGCATAAGCGCTTCGACAATTGGTTGTGTCACAGCTCGTCGGGCAAAAACGTTTCAGCGATCGGTTTGCCCCTGCTCCCTTAAGGTCTGTGCATCCCTGCTCAGAGCGCCGACGATATCATTTACATTGCGAACGATGCTCTGGTTGGATTCGCTGGCGCTGTACGTCTGATTGGCATGTGCGGTAACTTCTTCGGTAACTGCCGATGCTGTCTGAACGCTCTCTACGATCTTCTTGTTGGACTGTGCCAGCTTTTCTACCAGATCATCAAGTACAGCCGTATGATCCTTGACAGCGCTGACGATCTGAGATATCTGCGAAAAGCTGGAAGCTGACAAACCTGCACATTTGCCTTCTTCATCGCCCGCTTCGAGCAGTTTTTTGATGGTATCCACCATCGTCTCTACCTGGGATACGACTCCGCTTATCAGGCTGCTGATCTTATCGGTTGCATCCTTTGTCTGTGCAGACAGACTTGATATTTCTCCGGCAACGACTGCAAATCCCCTGCCGGCTTCTCCGGCACGTGCAGCCTCGATCGACGCGTTAAGCGCAAGGAGACTTGTTTGTGCGGCAACCTTTGTTATGATATCTGTTATGGAATTCATTTCTTCCGCTGTCTTTTGGAATGTTGAGAGAACGCTTGCAACGTTCTTTCCGGCATTGTCGACTTCGGCCGTAAGATGGTTCATCCTGGATATGTTTTCCTGGCCGGTCCTGACTGCGACAGCTGCCTCTTCAACTTTCTTAGTGATGGTATCGGAAGCTTTTTCGACATTCTGTATGTAATCGGAGATCTCGGCGGTCTGATCGAGCTGCTCCTGTGCGGCGCTTGCAGATTCGTTGCTTCCTTTGAGAACTTCTTCCATGGACATAAGCGTCTGATCGACTGAATCACTCAGGTTGCCCATCTCGGAAGTAAGAGAGGAAACCGTTTCTGTCATCCTTCCCGATACATCCATGACCTTTCCGAGCAGATCCGCTGTGATCTGATGTTCTTCATTACTTTTTTCGGTACGCTTGTCATGGATCCTGTTTTTGGTTATGGTCACAAGCGAGACAAAGACAATTGTCATCATGAGTATCAGTATCTGGATCTCAACTTTAGATTTGTCGATCTCATAGCCGTTGAAGACCCAAATGATTATCTGGATCACGTTGAGTATGATGGCACCCACACCGAAGGAGATGATCAGCTTCAAACTGTCATAGAGCATTATTATCGTAAATACGGGGATAACATACGTAAATATGACTTCGTTTTGGGTGTTCAGAAGCACATACGCATACATTGCGCCGAAGCCTATGATGGTGACATATCTGATGCTTTTTGAAGCCTTGTCTATTCTGTAAAGAACATTGGTTATTATGACCGGGAGCAGCGCGAGAGTTATAGCTATAAGAGAATAACCCAAAGGTTTGGCATCGGTGATTATCTCAACGAAATATCCTCCTGCAGAGATCAGATTGAGGATCGAGAGCATGATGACGACATTTTTGTTGACGCTGATCATTTCGCTCACTGCCAATGTGTTTTTTCCTGCGTTTTCCATAAGACCATCTCCTTAAAAGACTTAACATTAGTTTTACAATTTCACGATACGAAACTTATGTTTTGCATTAACGAATGTTTAACACATGAATCATGATATTGTATCATCATTTTAACATTATGCAGTATTGTCGTCAATAAAAATCATTGAAAAACTATTACAAACTTCAAATTCTCGAAATTTAGAATTATTAATGATACAGATGTTTAAAAACTGCGTGCCCCGACAGTATCTCCCCAAAATACTTGTTGTAGATTTTTTTATAATGGTGTGCTACTATATATTGTGGTTCTTTGGGATCAACGATACGAACTGTCCGGGATTTCGGACTGCTTTGGGTCGGAATCATGAAAAAGAACACTCGAGAGGATACTCATGACACAAAGAAACAGCAATACGGGACGCTCCGCGGGTACGGGCGCGTCACGAAAAGCAGGAGCAAGCGCTGACCGGGGACGGGCTAAAACCGTATCCGGTGAAAGAAACGTCGGGGATGAACGGGAGGTCCGAAGCCGCAG
>JAEEQC010000227.1 GCA_016285135.1 Lachnospiraceae bacterium | reverse complement strand
GTGGTGGGAGAAGCTTTTTGCTGGTGCCGGGTTCAAGCCCGGTACCAGCAGGATCGCGAAGCGATCTGCTTTATAACGAGCAAATTGCGAAGCAATTCGCGAGTTTGACAACCCATATTCGGAGGTGAATATCATGGCTCAGTTAAGTATGCGAATCGATGACGGAGTAAAGAAAAGAGCAGAAATAGCATGTGATGCGCTTGGTCTTACAATGTCGACTGCTATCAATCTTTATCTTGTAAAACTAGGAAATGAAATGAGGATTCCATTTGAAGTGTCTGTGGACCCGTTTTATAGTGCTGAGAACCAGAAAGTCCTTGCTCGCTCTATCAGACAACTTGAGGCAGGACACGGAACGGAGCATGAATTGGTAGAGGTAGATGAATGAGGAAAATATGGTCTGATGATGCATGGGACGATTACCTTTACTGGCAGACTCAGGACAAAAGGACACTGAAGAAAATCAACAGCTTGATAAAGGATGTTGATCGTAACGGATATAGGTGTAAAGGGAAACCGGAACAGTTATCCGGCAATCTCGCAGGCTACTGGAGCCTTCGTATTGACGAGAAGAATCGCTTTGTTTTCAGAATAGTTGATGGAACATTGGAGATTGCCCAGTGTAGAACGCATTATGGGGACAAATAACATGAGTGAACAAAAAAATGATGAAGTAGTTAGAACGTCTTCAGATTTGCTAATTCATTATAATGAATTATACAGACTATGTTGTGCAGAAAATGATCTTTTGGATATACTAGCGAAAGCGGAGGAAGACGTCAAGAGCGGAAGAGTAGCCCCCATGAAGGATACGTTTGACGATTTAAGAAGTGTAATGCTGTCGTCGATCAATGGCAGGATTATCTGATTATTATCAGGGGTTTGTAAGGTTTACTACGGGATTATAGCGAAATGAAATTGTTACTCTTTAAGTGCTTAATAACGCTTATGTGTCTGGTTGGGGTTGCGATGACGGGTATCGAGGCCGGACACATAGTTATCATGCTCCTCGCCGTGTGTTATCTTATGTTCTCGGAGATCTACTTTGAGAATATCGGAACGGGCATACTCGAAGTGATCCATATTCCACTTTTATGCAGCGCTTTTCTATACGGGCCGGTTGCGTATCTCTTTCCTGTCACATGCTTTTTCGGAACAAAAAAGAGGCTCTTCGCATCGGGAGTGGCAGCCTGTGTTGTATATGCAAATTATATCATCTCAGAGAGAGATCCTCAGATGGTCATGGCGCTGATACTCTGTGTGCTCGCTTCGGTTGCACAGCTTATGTCCGATGATGCCGAAAAAGAAAAGAAGGAGATAATCTCCCTTCGTGATTCCTCAAGGGAAAGGGAGATGGGACTCGAGGAAGAGAACAAGGTGCTCGCGAAGAACAGGGATATGATGGTAAAGAACGCCACCCTTTCCGAAAGAAACAGGATCGCAAGGGAGATACATGACAATGTCGGACACATGCTGACGCGCTCGATCCTTCAGCTCGGAGCTATCCGGGTCATAAACAAGGACGAAACGGTCGACGGGGCGCTCGGTGATCTTAAGGACACGCTCGACAATGCCATGACGAGTATCAGGACTTCAGTCCACGACCTTCATGACGAGTCGGTGGACCTTGCGGGAGCGCTTGCGGACATGCTCTCCGATGTAAAAGGCTTTGAAACGAAGCTGGATGTTGATCTGGAGGGAAGCGTACCCCGCGAGATCAAATATGCGTTTATAGCCATAGCCCGCGAAGCGGTGAACAACAGCATGAAGCACAGCAGCGGCGATGAGATCTCGGTGTCTGTCAGGGAACATCCCGGTTACTGGCGGCTTGAGGTGTCGGATAACGGCAGGGGTCACGTCATGCGGGGTAAGGGCATCGGGCTCGAGGGCATGGACGAAAGAGCCCGCACGATCGGGGCGATCCTGAGGATCGACGATTCGAACGGATTCAAGGTTATCGTGACGGCATTCAGGAAGAAGCAGTAGGACGGAATTGAATCACGGGCGACCAAGTGTGCCGGCAAAGCAGATAGCGAGGCACGTAAATAAATGTATTTGGAAAGAATGAAATGGTTATCACGGGCGACCAAGTGTGACGGCAAAGCGGACAGTGAGGTACGTACACAAGCGCAATGCGGGATTAATGCATTTGGTGATCATGATACATAGGAAATATAACACAGATAGAGGAATTGTTTATGAAGATCGTAATAATAGACGACGACAGACTGGTTTCGATATCCCTCAAGACAATCCTTGAGGCGAGCGGAGACATAGAAGTGTGCGCTACGGGAGATGACGGCGGACAGGCCATGGCTCTTTATGAGGAACACAAGCCGGATGTAATGCTGATGGACATCCGGATGCGGGACGTGAACGGGCTTGACAGTGCCGAAGAGCTTTTGAAGGCGCATCCCGAAGCGAAGGTGCTCCTTCTGACCACTTTCCAGGACGATGAGTACATCATCCGCGCGATCAGGCTTGGTGCCAAGGGCTACATCCTCAAGCAGGATTTCGAGTCCATTGCACCGGCACTCAGGGCAGTTTTTAACGGACAGACCGTTTTCTGCGATACCGTCATGGA
>JAEEQC010000048.1 GCA_016285135.1 Lachnospiraceae bacterium | reverse complement strand
TCTTTCACCCTTCGTCTTCAGTCCCAGATTGTTCAAAAGCTTTATCGTGGACTCACAGTCAAGGGCATGATAAGAGCTGTACATAAATCTCGGATTACTTATAACATTATCAAAAAAGACCTCTTTATCACAGAGGTTCGTCAGATTGCATCTTCCTTTGCCGGTGATGTAGATCTTCTTACCGGTCTTCTCATTTCTCTCGAGCAGAGTTACCTTCGCCCCGCTCCGTGCGGCCGCTATCGCTGCCATAAGCCCTCCGGCGCCGCCGCCGATCACCAGAACCTGTTCCATTTATTCCTTCCCGAGTATCACATGTCCATATAGACATAATCTTTTTCAAAATGATATTGATCCGTATCGTAAGGTCCGTCACCGATCCTTACGATAACACCGGGTGAATCGATGTTGTCAAGGATGCTTTGTCCGCATGCGTCGAGAATAAGAGTCTCGAGGTCGGGATTCTTGGACGAGATATCCTTGATCGAATCGTTAAATTCAATAACACAATACCCATTGGGATCATAATATGCTCCGTCGAACGAAATGCTGACGGAAGAATCTTCAAGAGAATCGGCAACAAGCTCGAGAACCTTGATCGGTTCAAGACTTGCTCCGCCCTTTACCGCCGAAACGGACTGTATCAGCTTTAAAGACTTGGTGTCGACGGTATAGAACGTGACCTTGTAGACCACTTCACCTTCGTCACCGGAATTGTTATCGATAAGCTTGTTGCTGTAGGTGTTGTCCTCGCCCTCGACATCGACATCGGGCTCGGTCTTGTCATCAGGCGCAGGTGCGGGCGCGGATGTGGGAAGCGTATCGGGAGTGAGTATATGCCCTGGATCCTTTGTACATGAAACAAGACCGAACATCATACAGAAAAGTAATAATACCGGTACAAGTTTACCAAGCTTAGATGCCATACGACTACCCCCGTAACGAAACCAAACATCGAAACACACGACATATTTCCGCTTCGGAAAGTTTAGACATGACTTATGTCATTAATATGTTAGAAATGTGGCATCACTTGGACGCATTTTTAATGATATTCCTGTTCCTGATGATGTAATCGATCAGTGAGATGAGCGTAAGGACAGTCGCCATGTACATAAGAACGCTCTCTGTGATCCTGAACCACTCATAGTCAAGATCCCAGATATAAAAGATGCACATAAACATCTGGACTACAGTCTTGGCCTTTCCCCAGTAACCGGCCTGAATGATGGTGCCTTTTTCTGCCGCGAGCTGTCTGAAACCGCTGATGATGAACTCTCTCGAGATGATAACGATCGCGCACCAGCAGGGGAAGTTGTCTCTCACCTGAACAAAGCAGATCAGAGCGATGCAGACAAGCAGCTTGTCCGCAAGCGGATCCATGAGCTTTCCGAAATCGGTGATGAGATGGTCCTTCCTTGCGATATAACCGTCAAAGAAATCCGATGCACAAGCCACGCAAAAGATAACCAGAGCCGTAACGTTACACCAGGGCTCGTTCATCAAAAAGATCACTGTAAAGACCGGTATCAGGAAAAATCTGAACACCGTGATCTTGTTAGGCAGATTCATATTACAAAAACCTCCGTAAAATACTTGTTATTCACCCGTATATTACCGATCTCCCACCATCGTCCCGTAAAGGTCGTAGTCGTCGGACTGTTTGATCCTGACTCTGACGATCGTACCGGACATAAGAGACTCGCTGTCGCTTTCAAAGTAGACAACGCTGTCTATCTCGGGAGCGTCCATGTAGGAGCGTCCCACAAACATTCTTTTTTTGCTGTCAAAACCGTCAACAATGACATCAAGGATACTTCCCGGGATCTTCTCTTTCTCGGTCTTGCTGATGCTCCTTGCGATCGTCATCAGCTCCCTGTATCTCTCTTTCTTGACAGACTCCTTAACCTGCTCTTTAAAGCCGTACGCCGGTGTGTTCTCCTCTTTGGAGTACTTGAACACGCCGAGGTTATTAAACTTCATCTCACGGACGAAACTGCAGAGATCTTCGAAATCCTCCTGCGTTTCTCCGGGGAAGCCGACAAGCAGAGTCGTCCTTATCGAGATTCCGGGAACCTCACTGCGCAGCCTGCCGATGATCTCGGTGAGTCTCGCGCGTGTCATACGTCTTCCCATTCTTTTAAGGACTGCATCACTTGAGTGCTGTATGGGCATGTCGATGTAGTTGCAGAGCTTCTTCTCGCTCTTAAATACCTCGATCAGATCGTCATCTATCTCCTCGGGATAACAGTACATGACTCTCACCCATTTGAGGAAAGGCAGCGCGCACAGAGCACGCAGAAGCTCGGGGAGCCTCTTACTGCCGTACCTGTCGATACCGTACCTGGTAGTCTCCTGGGCTATGACGATGAGCTCACTGATACCTCTGTCTTCAAGAAGACGAGCTTCCTCAAGTATACTGTCAAAGTCAAAGCTTGTGTACCCTCCCTTTACATAAGGGATGATGCAGTAAGTGCATCTCCTGTCGCAGCCTTCTGCGATCTTAAGGTAGGTGTAATGTACGGGTGTGGAGCTGAGACGCTTTTCGGGGAGCTTTTCATCCGCCGACGGTTCGCCCGATAAAACGATATGCTTCTCTCCCTTTTCGAGTCTCCTGAGGCACTCACACAGCAAGGGAAGCCTTGATCCTGCGATGACCGCATCCACCTCGGGGATCTCTTTGATGATCTCATCCGGGTAGCGTGAAGCGAGGCATCCGACAACCACGAGGTACTTAAGTCCGGCGCTCGCCTTGTACTCTGAAAGGCCGAGTATCGCTTCGATGCTTTCTGTCTTGGCGTCGTTGATAAAGCAGCACGTGTTCACCACAGCGCACTGTGCCGACCCCGGATCGTCCGTAAGCCTGTGACCTTCCTGTGCAAGAAGTGTCAGCATTTTCTCGGTATCGACGAGATTCTTGTCGCATCCGAGAGATTCAAAATATATATCCAAAACCTGATCCTCTGCAATCACTTTTCAAAATACCGGTGCTCTCTGCCCGAGCACCTGTTTCCTCGACTGACGATCGGTCATTCTTCCTCATCGCCTTCAAAATCTATCCCCGCAAGGTCGGCATAGTCGTAATCGGCCTCATCGGGGTAAAGGATGAACTTTTCATCGAGTCCCGTGTCCTTGGTGCTTCCGAAGAGAGCCGTGCCCATCTTGGCCTTAAGGAAGAGTTCTCCGTCCTCCTCAAAGATCTCGATGTCGGTGTTGCCCTTGAAATCCTTGGTGATATAGCCTTCGATGATCTCTATCTTGCCGGCATAGTCCTCAAAAGTGACTCCGATATAGACCTGAGCGTACTCGACTGAACCGATCTCTATTTTGTCAAAGCTTTCCTTAACAACGCTGTTTGCGCCGACCTCGCCGTCGTACATGACACCTATATCGATGGTGTCCTCGTCGACGACCACGGCCTCCAAAGACTCGATCGCATATTTTGTTTTGTTATTGATCACGATCTTGCCGCCGCCGAAAGACTCAACGGTTATCATGATGATTATGGCAGCGAGTACCGTAAACAAAAGAAAGTATATAAGTAATTTAATCTTCGGGATCTTCATCGTCGTCTTCCTTTCCGTCCGAATAGTTGATATTAATGCTCTCGTAGCGGTCCGCCACATCTTTCTTGTCGACAAGGCATGTCATGATCGCCAGCATATGCGTTGTAACGGGTCCCGTGATCCACAGGAAGGCTACAACAAGGATGATCTTAAGGGTGGTAAACGACCAGCCCGTGAGCAGAGCCGCGCCGAGTGCGACAAAGAAAAGTCCCATCGTATCGCCGATTGCCGCCGGGTGCATCCTCATAAGCGCATGCTTATACCTGAAGACACCGATGATCGCAGGAATCTCGCAGAGAGCTCCGATCATAATGCATATGACCCCAATGATGTCAGTCGCCATCCGAAGAGTCCCCCTTTCCCTCGGTTTCGGCCGCCTTTTTACGCATATGCGAAACGATGTAGAGTCTCGAGAACACGATAACGGCGACAAAAGAAACGAGCGCGTAGATGGCCGCTATATCGGCAAGCCACGATTCCTTAAAAAGAACCGAAAGGATCACGGTCATCATTATGACGGCCGTTGTGATCATATTGACAGCCACGAGCCTGTCTGCCGGCTTCTTGCCCGTGAAGGCGCGAACCAGCCCCATCACGATGCAGAAAGCCAGGAAAAACAGCACGACTGTGAGTGCTACATTAATGAATCCTTCCATTACAGATCTCCTCCATCTTCTCGATCCGCTTTACAAATCCCGACGCTTCGATGCCGACATCGAACGATTCGTCGAGGCAGTGGATCCTGAACACCCCTTTGTTCATCGAAACGGTGAGTGTACCGGGTGTGAGTGTGATCGAATTGGCAAGAAGAGTCAGAAAGAAAGGTGACTTGATGTCGGTGTCAAACGTAACGATGACACTTTTCACCTTCTTACCCGGTGATAGCGTGAACCTGATAACGGTGAGGTTCGCAATGATGAGCTGTCCGAAAAGATAGAAAAAGTAACCGATGAGCCTCGGAAGGATCCGAATGAGCTTAAGCTCCTTTTTGATCGGGTACGAAAGTATCTTACATGCAAACAGCACAAGAAGACCGGAAAGGATCGCTCCTATCACGGCCGTCTCTACGGTCAGCCTTCCGTTAAATATGATCCATACCGCAAAAACCAGGATGAACATATCAAAAACCTTTCTTTATAACACACAAAAGGTCGGGCGTTATGAGGCCCGACCCGGTGATCATCACCTGTTGCCTTTATTCTTTAAGAAATCAGGGATCTTGATGCCGCCTGTCTCGGGCTGTGCCTGAGGCTGCTGCGAAGGAGCCTGGGGCTGACGGTTTATGGGAGTGGGTGACACGCCCTGACCCGAAGTCTTGTAGACATCAATAGGCTTTTCATAAGCTGCTGCAGGTGCCTGTGCACGTCCTGCTGCGGGAGCAGCGGGTCTGCTCTGTCCGCTCAGGAATCCGAGACCTCTCGGCTGCTGAGTGGGCTGAGGCTGACGTGAAGGAGCGGGAGCTGCCGGTGTACCTTCATCCATACCTGTAGCGATGATAGTGATCGTGATCTCGTCGGACTCTCTGTTCTCGTCCGAAGTACCGAAGATAACGTTCGCATTGGGTCCGATAATGCTCTTTACGTAGTTTGCTGCTGCGTTGACTTCCTTCATGCCGGCACGACCTGCGATGTTGAAGATAACATCGGTTGCGCCTTCGATGGATGTCTCGAGGAGCGGTGAAGAGATAGCTTCCTGAACGGCTCTCAGGCACCTCTCGTCATCGTTGCCGTTGCAATATCCGATACCGATATGAGCAACGCCCTTGTCTCTCATGACTGTGCACAGATCCGCAAAGTCGAGGTTGACCATACCGGGATTATTGATAAGATCGGTGACACCCTGAACACCCTGCTGGAGAACCTGGTCTGCCATCTTGAAGGCGTCTGCCATCGTGGTGGCGTTGGTGACCATCTCAAGGACTCTGTCGTTGGGGATGACGATGAGTGTGTCAACATTTGCTCTGAGCTTTTCGATACCGGCGATAGCGTTGTCCATACGTCTTACAGCCTCAAATGAGAAAGGCTTCGTAACGATACCGACGGTAAGAATGCCGAGGCTCTTGGCGATCTCGGCTACAACGGGAGCTGCTCCCGTTCCTGTTCCGCCACCCATACCACAGGTAACGAAAACCATGTCCGCGTTCTTAATAGCTTCGGAAAGTTCCTCTCTGCTCTCTTCGGCAGCGTTCTCTCCGATCGTAGGAACCGCACCCGCGCCGAGACCCTTGGTCAGTTTCTCGCCGATCTGGATGCAGTTGCTCGCTTTACATGCACGCAAATGCTGTCTATCAGTATTAACACAGATGAATTCAACTCCTGCGACTCCTTCGTCGATCATCCTGTTGACCGCATTGTTGCCGGCTCCACCCACACCAACAACAATAATACGCGCTGAACCGTAAGGTGAATTATCCTTAATCTCAATCACGTTTTGCGTCCTCCTTAAATCTTTCTATGTCAAACCCGCGATGCCCTCTTATGGCTGTTTGCGGGTTATAAAACCGATAAAACCGATACCCACCGCACAAGGCAGTGAGCTGACTCCCTGTTTTATATATAAACACACACTCTATATATTACAGTTCATTCAATGAATAATCAAGTATTAAACACAAAAAAACATTATTTGTCTATCGGTTTTGCTGTTACTGACATATTCTCACTGTCCATGTAGCGCAGGTCGAAGCGAAAAGCCCCTTCTCCCATGGTGCTCATAATGCTTTTGAGGTTGTTTATTTCAAGGTCGTAATTGTCTTTTTCTCCGAGCATAACTTCGTCATCGTCGACCATAAGCGTTACGTTTCCTCTGAAATCGTATGAAATCTCGCTCGCATCGATATTATTTTTGTTAAGCAATGAGACCAGTCCCATCAGCCCTTTAAATATGTCTGATGAAGACTCGATCTTCTGTCCTATCACGATGTTGCCGACATCGATACCCGTAACCAGCACAACTCCTTCCGGCCTTGTGTCGGTACTGTCGGTGACGACTCCCTCCCTGTCAAAGCAGAAATACTTTCCCATCACCAGGACGCTTCCCGCAATCTGTCTCTCATATACGTAGATCCTGATCGAGTTCTTGTCGACGACCTCGTAGTCGAGCTTCTCGACAAAGGGGATCTCATCGAGTCCGGATGTCTCCGCTCTCAGCGCGAAAAGATAAGTAAAGCTGTCCGTAACGTGGTTGAGGACCCTGTCCTTGATCTCACTGTCAGAGTAGTACTTTCCCTCCGAGATGACCTCAACGTTTTCAAGCTGAAAGAACGCGATGAAGAAGATCACCAAAAGCAGAAATACGATCACGATACTGTAGACGATCATTCGTTTTACGAGTACACGGTCATGCATCGGCAACCCCTTCCTCCGGGATCTGCTTCGAGACATTGAGCACAAGTCCCATCTCGGCCAAAAGAACCACCAGCGAGGTTCCGCCGTAGCTTATGAACGGGAGCGGAATGCCGGTAGCAGGTATCGAATTGGTGACAACGAGCAGGTTGATGACAACCTGCATCGCTATATGGATAAAGACTCCCGTGCAGATGATCCCACCGAACATGTCCTTCGCATTGACCGCGACGACGTAGATCCTCCAAAGGAGCAGTATAAACGTTAAAATAACGATGACCGCGCCCGCGATACCGAGTTCTTCGCAGACAACGGTGAATATCATGTCGGTGTGGACCTCCTGGATCTTTCCGAGCTTCTGAAGTCCTTCACCGAGTCCCTTTCCCATGTAACCGCCGGACGCGATCGCGTAAAGCCCCTGTATGGTCTGTGATCCGGGATCCTGCAGCTCGGGGTTGAGCCACACATCAAGTCTCTCCTGCCTGTAGCCGATAGTCGTGATCATGATGACCAGTGCGGCAATACCTAATCCGGCGATGACGAAATGGTAGCGCTTCAGCCCGGAAACCACGATCGGCGGTATAAACGTTATACCCGCAAGTACTACCGCTGTTGAAAGGTCGTGAACTCCGACAAGTCCTATGATCGGGATGCCTATCACGAAGAACGGCAGGAAGCCCTTGAACCTGTCGAGGACACCCTTGTATTTCGTGGCAAGGTACGCAGACATGATGATCAGACAGATCTTAGTGAGCTCCGACGGCTGGAAGCTTATGGGACCGACATTCAGCCATCTCGAAGAACCGTTGGCCGAATATCCGGCAACGGCGACGATTATCTGTAAAACCATACATACCAGATAAAGCGCGTGAATAGGCTTGATAGACTTGAAAAACAGCCTGACATAGAAATGATAATCCACAAAAGAAACAAGTATCATGGCAACCGCGCCGAAGATAAGGTTTCTGATCTGCATGGAGTAATAAAGTGCGGATTCGGAGTAGTATCTGTCAGCATTGTAGTAGCTCGTGCTGTAGATCATGACCACGCCGAAAGCGCACAAAAGCACAACAAGCAACAGAAGCGAGATATCGTAGCTTCCGACAACTCTTCTCTTGGCACCCGGTTTTCTGACACCCGTTTTACTCATAATGCTCTGACCAGATCCTTAAATATCCTTCCGCGCTCTTCGTAGTCCTTGAACATTCCCCAGCTTGCACAGCAGGGAGAAAGGAGCACCGTCTCGCCGGGCTGTGCGTGCTCCGCACAGTAGCTGACAGCCTCTTCCATACTCTCAACAAAACGATAGTCTTTAAATCCGTGCTTCTCGGCACATGCGGCAATCTTCTCGCGGGTCTGTCCCATGAGGAGAAGGCACTTGATCTTGCCGCCAAAGCTTTCGATCCACTCGTCGTACTCGGAATTCTTGTCGTAGCCCCCGCCGATCAGGTAAGTCTGAGTCGTCATGGCATTGACCGCCTTGATAGATGCGTCGGGGTTTGTGCCCTTAGAATCGTTATAATACTTTACACCATTTACAGTCTTTACGAACTCGATCCTGTGCTCAACAGGCTCAAAGGAGTAAAGCGCTTCGCGCAGCACATCGAGAGGCACCTTGAAGAAAAGTGCGCACGCTATGGCTGCCATGGCGTTCTCATGGTTATGTTCACCGATGATCTTAAGCTTGTCCGTATCACAGATCGGTGTGATCGTTCCGTGTTCCGCGAGCACGATCCTGCCGTCCTTCACAAAGAGGCCGTCGTCAAGCTCACGCTTCGAAGAGAACCAGACCACCTTGGGCATGAGTCCCTTTGCACGCTCCCTCAAAATCTCATCCTCATAGTTGAGAACGCATATATCACCCGCGTACTGATTCCTAGTAACCTTGAACTTGGCATTTATGTAGTTTTCCATCGTGTGATGTCTGTCAAGATGGTCGGGTGTGATGTTAAGTATCATGCTGACATCGGGTCTGAAAGAATCGGTCGTATCAAGCTGGAAGCTGCTGACTTCCGCAACGGTGTAAGACGACTCGTCGGTCTTTTTGACCTGCTCTGTGTAGGGAATGCCGATATTGCCGGCGATGATGGTGTTACCGAACGCTCTCTCGAGGATATGTCCCGTGAGGGCTGTGGTCGTTGTCTTGCCGTTCGTGCCTGTGACTGCAACGATCCTGCCTTTTGAAAAACAGAACCCGAGCTCGATCTCGCCGATGACCTTAACGCCGGCCTCTTTAAAAGCGGTGACAAAAGGCAGATCGATGGGCACTCCGGGACTTAAGATGCAGTAGTCGGGGCGTTCCATGAACTCCAGCGGATCTCCTCCGAGAACTATCCTTCCGTCAAAACCGTCACCGAGCTTCTCTCTGACCGAATCACCGGTCAGAAGATTCTTGGCGTTCGCATCGTATATCGTGATAACGGCGTGGCTTTCGGACAGAAGCTTTGCCGCAGCAATACCGCTCTTTCCCGCACCCGCTATCAGTATCTTTTTATTTGTAAAATCAATCATGTCAGACTCCTAAGTGATTCCGGACCCACAATATATAGTGGTCTTCCGGCTCGTTCCATACAATTATATTTTTATTCATCGGAAGCGTCAAGACCTTCGGGAAGTACGAAGGGATTCTTCTCGTCCTCAAACGGGTCGTAGTTTTCGTTCTCAATATCTGCGATCATGTTGAGGTCGACATGGTAGTCGATCTCGCCGTCGGGGTAGATCCCGAGGTAAGGCAGTATCTCCTTCATGATCGAAGCGCTCAGCTTGGTCGCGGGCGAACTGCTCGACGAAAGCTCGGGGTCGGCAACCTCATCGATGACGATATAGATGAGCACCTGCGGATCGGTCACGGGAGCAAATCCCGCAAAGGAAACAACAAACCTCTTCTCCTCACGCGGACGCTTCTGCGCGGTACCCGTCTTACCGCCGATCAGGTAACCTTCGACCTTGGCGGGCGTGGCGGTTCCGCTCTCAACAGTCATATAGAGCGAGTTTCTGATAAACGAAGCAGTTCCCTCGCTGATGGATTGACGGACTCCCATGTCATTGTAGTTGGAAACGACTGTTTTGTCGCTTCTTCTGATCTCTCTCACCACATGAGGCTGGTAATACGTTCCTCCGTTTATGATCGATGCATATGCCGCAGCGATCTGGATCATGGTCACGTTAAATGTAGTTCCGAAACTGCTGGTCGCAAGCTCGGTCTCGTTGAGGTTCCTCAGAGGGATAAGGATACCCGAGCTCTCGCCGGGAAGATCGATACCCGTCTTCGCTCCGAATCCGAACTTGGTCTGATACTTGTAGAAGCTGTCCTTGCCGAGCTTGGCCGCGATCTCCATGAGTGCGCAGTTGCAGGACTTCATGAGTGACTGCGTGAGCGAAAGCTTGCCGTGACCGTACTTGTTGTTACATCCGATCCTCCAGCCGCCGACCTCACTGTAACCGGCGCAGTAGAACGTGTCTTCGGTCGAGATCGCATTCTCGTCAAGAGCGCTCGCAACGGTTATGGTCTTAAAGGTGGAACCGGGCTCATAGGTGTCGCTTATGCAATAATTCTTCCACATCTCATAGCGCTTTTCGAGCTTCTCGTCTTCAGTCATAAACATTATTTCAGAAGAAGGATAGCACGCTTCGAGGTCTCTGGGGTTGTTGAGATCGTACTCTCTGTTGGATGCCATGGCGAGCACGGAAGCATCGTTCGGATCCATTACTATCACGCCGATATTCTTGGCTCCCGTGGTATCAAGGAAGTCCTTGATCTTCTCTTCGACTATCCTCTCGACATTGTAGTCGATGGTCGTCACAAGCTCATAGCCGTCGACGGCGTCCTCCACAGTTTTCTGCTGTTTGAGGTCGTTGTCAAAATAGGTGTAGGAAAGTCCCGGGATGCCCGAAAGTTCGTTGTTGTAGTACTGCTCGAGTCCGTACGATCCCGATCCGTCGGCATTTACAAACCCGATAACATGCGAAGCAAGAGAACTGTAGGGGTAGATCCTTGCGTACTCTTCTTCGAACCAGACTCCGGTAACCTTTGATTTTGATGACTGATAACGCTTATATTCCGAGATCCTCGAGTAATCGGCATCTTTTTCGTAGACTATGTAGGAACTGTCCGGATTGTCATATATAAGCGTTCGGATCTCCTGCTCATCATAGCCGAGATAACGGACCATGGCATCGATGGACGGCTCTATGTAGTAGTCCTTGTCAAGGATCTGTCTGGGGTCGATGATCACGTTGTAGCGCTTCTCGCTTCGTGCGAGGATTATGCCGTTTCTGTCAAGGATCGCGCCCCTCTTTGACGCAAGGCTCCTCGACTGGTACGCTCTCTGGGAAAGAACGGCCTTTGAGTAGGTCTCGCCGTTCTCGGTATTAATATAAATGAGGCGTCCGACAATAAACCCACATAATGCGAGTACGACCAGAAATGCTATCTTCAAGCCTTTTCGCATGGTCGGGTTTACGTTACGCCTCAGTAATCTATTTTCCTGTTCACTATTCATTCTTAAGGTATTTCGCGGTACTGGATCACATGTCCCGTATCCGCAGCTTTATAGTACACAACGGCATTGTCTTTGGGATAAACCATGCCGAGTCTTCCGACAGCAACATTATAAATATAGTTTCTGTCATAACTGATGTCAAGCTGACCGAGGAGCGACTCGTTGTAGGAATTGACATCCTCGAGCGTGATCTTGGCCGTCGAGATCTCTTTTTCGATGCGGTTGACATCCGACTTTACCGAGAGAAGGTTGAGTGCGCTCTGAACCACTACAACGATCAGTGCCGAAATGATGAGGACTCTGAGATAGTTGATACGGATCAGGTACTTGGTCTTGAACTCTGTGGTTGTACCTGTCTGCTGCGAAGGAGCCTCTGTGGGGCGCGTCTCGCGTACAGGCGAAGACATCGAGGTGCGTGTTTTGCGCACGGGCGCCGTTCTGACCGTATTGCCTTCTGTATGTTCGGTGCGTACCGGGCGGTGAGCCTGTGTGCTCTCACGTTTTTCCGAAACGCTCTTTTTGAACGAATTCCTGTATTCGGGTGCGTATGTCGCTGTCAGGTATTCCTCGAGATCTGCTTCGTTTTCGGGTTCGGATGCAAGTTTTCTTGCCGCAGAACCGCTCACAAGCTTCGCACCTATTTTGTTGTAATAGTCGCGATCAAACGCGAAACGGTTCCTCTCACCCATCTGTCATGAATCCTTTCAGTTCGCTTTTTCGAAGATCCTGAGCTTGGCACTCTTTGATCTTTTGTTTCTTGCGATCTCTTCCTCTGTGGGAAGAATGGCCTTCCTTGAAATATGCCTGCCCTTTGAGACCTTTCCGCATACGCATTTCGGAAAGTTCGGAGGGCAAATGCACGGATTTTGTGCTTTATTGAAAACAGTCTTTACTATCCTGTCCTCTAACGAATGGAATGTTATGATGCAGAGCCTTCCTCCCGGTTCGAGCAGGTCTATCATCGTGTCAAGTGTTCCTTCGAGTACTTCGAGTTCCCTGTTGAGCTCTATCCTTATCGCCTGGAAAGTTCTCTTTGAGGGGTGGCTTCCTTTTTCCCTGAACTTCATCGGGATCGAAGCGCTTATTATGTCGTTGAGCTCAAATGTCGTCGTGATCGGAGCTTCTTCGCGCCTCTTCACGATGTTTCTCGCAATCCCGGGTGCGAACCTCTCTTCACCGTAGTCCCGCAGGACCCTGATCAGTTCTTTTTCGCTGTACCCGTTTATGATGTCCGCCGCGGTCTGTGCCGTGTCGGTGTCCATCCTCATGTCGAGCGGTGCGTCCGCGCTGTAGGAGAACCCTCTCTCCACAGTATCCAGCTGGTGGGATGAGACACCGAGGTCGGCGAGTATGCCGCTTACCCCGGTGATCCCCTCACCTTTGAGGACGCTTTCTATGTTTTCGTAATTGCTCTTTATTATCTTGCAACGGTTGCCGTACACTTCAAGTCTTTTACCCGCTGCAGCGATAGCTTCGTTATCCTGGTCGAGACAGATGAGCCTTCCTGTCGTGAGCCGCTTTGCGATCTCACTTGAATGACCCGCTCCACCGACCGTCGCATCGACGTACGTTCCGTCTTCCCTGATCTTCAGTCCCTCGAGCACTTCTTCAAGCATCACGGGGATGTGTTCGAAATCACTGTTTCCCATCTTCGAAATCCCCCTTATCAGAACCGGAGTCCGAACTCTGTCGACATTCTCTCGGCAATATCCTCAACCGAGTCGCTCGGAGCAGCCTGTTCGAATCTTTCCTTGCTCCAGACCTCGATCTTGCTGATGACTCCCACAAAAACGATGTCTTTCTTTATCCCGGCGAGTTCCTTGAGGATCGTAGGGATGATGAATCTTCCCTGCTTGTCCTGATCGCACTCAGCCGCATTCTGCATGAAGAATCTCTGGAATTGTCTTGTCTGTGCTGTGAAGGGAAGCTCGGAAAGTTTCTTCGCAAACTCTTCAAAATCAGCCCGGGGGCAGATGTAGAGGCAGCCGTCAAGTCCGGCTGTTATGACAAAGCTGTCGCCCAGCTCCTCCCTGAACCTGGCAGGAAGGAACAGTCTGTTCTTGGGATCTATGGTGTGATTGAACTGACCCATGAACATATAGCCTTGATTTCCTCCACTTCTATCCTACTTACTACACTTTTATCCACTTTTGCTCCACCGGTAGGTATATAGTACACCCTGAGGAGTGAAAAATCAAGGAAATTTTGTAAAAATCAGACACAAATTAAGAAATATACTGCAAATTATATCGAAATAATGTTCGATGCGTACACATGTTCGAAATTTTCGAACAATATACAAAAAGCAAATACGGCTCGTATTGCCTCGCATAACACTTCCGGGCACGCTCTCGCTAGGTCCTCACGTTATTGCGAATTTAATAAAGAAACAAAATACGGCCCGTATTGCCCGTATAACACTTCCGGGCCGTTCTCACTAGGTCCTCA
>JAEEQC010000047.1 GCA_016285135.1 Lachnospiraceae bacterium | reverse complement strand
CAGCCAAGATGTTCGAGGCTCTCTACGATGCAGGCATCAACATCAAGATGATCTCCACATCAGAGATCAAGATCTCCGTACTTATCGACGCAGCTTTCGCTGACGGCGCAATGAATGCTATACACGCTAAATTTATAGGTTGATTTAGAAAGGACATGCATATGATCTCCAAAAAGATGTCGAATCTCGTCAAGAACAGCTCGGCCATCCGTGCGATGTTCGAGGAAGGCCGCAAGATGGCGCTTGAATTCGGCAAAGAGAATGTATATGACTACAGCCTCGGCAATCCGAGCGTTCCCGCTCCCGAGGGAGTGAACCGCGCGTACAAAGAAGTTGCCGGGAATCCGGACAGTAACTATGTTCACGGATATATGCTCAACCAGGGCTTCGACGAAGCGCGTGAGGCAATCGCAAAGGATCTTAATGCACGCTTCCCCGTGGCTTTTGATAAGAACGACATCGTTATGACGGTCGGTGCGGCAGGCGGCATGAACGTCATCATGAAGACTCTGCTCGATCCCGGTGATGAAGTAGTTGTTTTCGCGCCTTATTTCGGAGAATACAAGAACTACGTTTCGAACTTTGACGGCGTGCTCGTGGAGGTAGCTCCCGACACTTCTACTTTCCAGCCCGATCTTAAGGCTCTTGAGGAGAAGCTCACGGCCCGCACTAAGATCGTCATCATCAATACACCCAACAACCCCACGGGCGTTGTTTACTCCGCAGAGACCCTCACCAAGCTCGGTCAGGTTCTCGAGGAGGCACAGAGAAAGTTCGGACACCCGATCTACCTGCTTTCCGACGAGCCCTACAGAGAGCTTGTTTACGACGGAGCAGAGGTGCCTTTCGTGACGACATTTTACCGCAATACCATCGTCGGATATTCGTACAGCAAGTCACTTTCGATGCCCGGCGACAGAATTGGATACCTTGTTATCCCCAGAGAAGCAGACGACCACGACGAGATCTTCGCCGCAGCCGGCGTTGCTACCAGGATCCTCGGATTCGTCAATGCTCCTTCGGTTGCGCAGCTCGCGATCACTAAGTGCCTGAACGAGAGAGTGGACGTTGCGATCTACGACCGCAACAGAAAGCTCCTTTATGAGAAGCTTAAAGAGTACGGCTATGAGTGCATCATGCCTCAGGGCGCTTTCTACCTGTTCGTCAAGGCTCTTGAGCCCGACGACAAGGCATTTGTTGCCAAGGCAAAGGCACACAGACTTCTCATCGTTCCCGGCTCGACCTTCGGTTGCGCAGGATATGTACGCATTGCGTACTGCGTAGACTACGCGATGATAGAGAGATCACTGCCTGCGTTCAAGGCACTGGCTGAAGAGTATAAAAAGTAAAATGTGACAGGTGGTCACTGGGTGTGGTCCCTTGGGGACGGGGGCTGTGGTGACCCACCGGGGACCACACCAAGCAACCACCCACCCCCCAGAGGAATCTTCATGAAACAAGACAACTTCCGAAAGCTTGACCCCTACGTGCCCGGCATACAGCCGCGCTTTACGGACATGATCAAGCTCAACACGAACGAGAGCCCGTACCCGCCTTCTCCGAAGGTCATCGAGGCTTCCGAGAGGTTCAACGCAGCAGACCTGAGGCTCTACCCCAGTGTTGATGTGGGACCTCTCCGAGATGCTCTCGCAGAGTACCACGGCTTTGACCGCTCCTGCGTCTTCGTCGGAGTCGGCTCGGACGACGTGCTCGCAACGATCTTCCAGGCGTGCTTTAACAGCGGGCGACCCTTGATGTTCCCCGAGATCACATACTCGTTTTATGAGGTATGGGCGAGACTTTATAACATAAACGTTAAAAAGGTCCCGCTCCGCCCCGACTTCACCATCAATGCGGATGATTACTGCGGAGTCGAGAACGGCGGCGTCGTGCTCGCCAACCCCAACGCGCCCACATCGATCGCCATGGAAAAGGGCGATATCGAGATGATCATCCGCAGCAACCCCGAGAATGTGGTCGTTATCGACGAGGCGTACATTGATTTCGGCGGCGAGAGCGTGCTCGACTGTGTTCCCAAGTATGACAACCTCATCGTTGTGCGCACCTTCTCGAAATCGAGGTCGCTTGCAGGCGCGAGGATCGGGTACTGCGTGGCGAATCCCGAGCTGATCGGCATTATAGAGGCCGTTCGTAACAGCATCAATTCGTACACGAACAATGCACCCGCGATCGAGATGGGCGTTGCGTCCGTTAAGGACGAGGATTACTTCCGCTCAATGATCGCCAAGGTGATCGCTACAAGAGAGCGTCTCAGGAACGAGCTTCTGGCCCTCGGGTTCACCGTTCTTCCTTCAAGCGCGAACTTCGTTTTTGCGGCACCGCCCGCACCGCTCACGGCGACTGATGTTTATGACAGGCTCGCCGAGAAGCACATCTTCGTGCGCCATTTCAAGATCCCCGGGATCGAGAACTACCTCAGGATCACGATCGGCACAGACGATCAGGTCGATACGATGCTCGCGGAAGTGAAAAAGATGATTTAATATAAAACACGAGTTCAACTCACGAAACGTGGCATTAGAAGACTGAATCACAAAAAAGAAAAAAAGAGTATTGACAATTCTTTGAAACTTGGGTAAAATAAAGTTTACAGACGATTTTGAGAACGTTGGAAATATAGAGGAGGGTATGCTATGAAGATACTAATTGCCGAGGATGATTTTGCGAGCAGAAAGTTTATGCTCCGTTTTCTTTCCAAGTACGGCGAGTGTGACATTACAGTCGACGGTCTTGAGGCAGTAGATGCATTCCTTATGGCACTTGAAGGAGGAGACGGTTACGACCTTGTCTGCCTCGACATCATGATGCCCGCTCTTGACGGCTACCAGACACTTAAGGCGATCCGCGATATCGAGAAAGAGAAGGGTATCCCGGATGAGAAGAGAGCCAAGATCGTCATGACCACAGCCCTCAACGAAGGCCGTAACGTTACAAAGGCATTCGAGCTCGGCTGCGTTGCATACGCAGGCAAGCCCATCGATCAGGAGAAGTTTGAGAACGTTCTCAGAAAGCTTGAACTGATTCAGTAATGCAGGGTTGACCCAGGCGGGTACATGAGGGATCCTGACCGGGACGTGAGGTCTTTAAGGATCCGGGACATAGAACTTGATGGATGTTAATTTTCAGAAAGAACTGGACAGGAAAATGAATCTTTGGAGGGATGGCGACGTACATCCCTCTTTGTTGCTTCATAGCTGTTGCGCTCCGTGCAGCAGCTATTGCCTTACATATCTGGCGGATGTCTTCGACATCACCCTTTACTTTTACAATCCCAACATCACCGAAAAAAGCGAATACGACCACCGCCTCAGCGAACTGGTGCGCCTTGCGCGGGAGATGCCTCTGCCGAGGAAGGTTGTTGTAGAGCCGGGCCCGTGGGACCCTGACCGCTTCTTTGAGATGGCGAAAGGCCTCGAGGACGCGCCCGAGCGCGGTGCAAGATGTGTAAAATGTTACACGATGCGCCTCGATGAGACCGCCCGCGTCGCCGCCGATATGAAGGCCGACTTCTTTGCCACGACGCTGACCCTGAGCCCCCTTAAGGACGCGAGGGTAATTAATTCGATAGGAATTTCGCTCGCGAAGCCGGACAGGACGGACGCGACCGATCCTTCGGGAATCCCGGGTAAAGCCGCCTCAGCCGGATACGGAAGTTTTGAAAAGGGAGCCGCGGCATACCTGGAAACAGATTTTAAGAAGAACGGCGGCTACCAGAAGTCGATAGAGCTTTCGCGGGAGTACGGGCTTTACAGGCAGAACTATTGCGGGTGTGTCTATTCAAGAAGGGATGATTCGCAATAACGCTTATGTTACATGTTGGGGTGTTCCGCATAAAGATCATGTGTCCGGAACATATAAAACCGGCTGAGGATCAGATATGCCGGGCAAGAGACTTGGGATAGAGTATGGCCCGATACATGGTTGTGTATCAGGCGAGAAATCAGAGGAGTAGATATGGACAGTATCAGGGTCATGAGAGAAAAAGAGGAGCACAAGGTCCTGAGCCCTTACGCGGCTTTCAGTGACTGTTCGCTCGGGCGTGATGTGCCCGAGAAGGAGTGCGACATCCGCACCTGCTTTGAGCGCGACAGGGATCGCATCATCCATTCCAAGGCGTTCAGGAGGCTTTCGGGCAAGACACAGGTTTTCCTGACTCCGCAGGGCGACCACTACAGGACGCGCCTCACGCACACGCTCGAGGTATCCCAGATCGCGAGGACTATCGCGCGCGCACTCGGACTTAACGAGTCGCTGACCGAAGCGATCGCGCTCGGACATGACCTCGGACATACTCCTTTCGGGCATGCCGGGGAGAGAGCACTCGACAGAGCTACCAAGATCGTGGGCTTCTCGCACCACGAGCAGAGCCTGAGGGTTGTGGAGCTGCTTGAAGAGAGAACAGGGCGCTTTGAAAAGCCGCAGGACGATCCTTCCGGAACACCGGAGGCACCGGGAACCGCCATTACAAACGAGTCGCTTGAAGGTCACGGCCTCAACCTCACGCAGGAAGTCCGCGACGGCATAGTAAACCACCGCTCGGACGGCAAGCCCTCGACACTCGAAGGCTGTGTTGTCCGTTACGCCGACAAGATCGCCTACGTCAACCACGACATAGACGACGCGATCCGCGGAAATATTATAAAAGAAACAGATATACCGCGCGAGTACTCTGAGGTCCTCGGTAACACCTTAAGCGAGCGCCTTAACACGCTCATCCATGACGTAGTTGAGACAAGTCGCGGGACAGACCGTGTCGTGATGTCAGACAAGGTGGGAGAAGCACTTGCGGGCCTGCGCAGGTACATGTTCGCGAGTGTCTACACAAACCCCGTCGCAAAGGGACAGGAAAAGAAGGCCGAGAGGATGGTCGAGTTCCTTTTTGAGTACTACAAGGAGCACGCCGACGAGCTTCCCGCAGACCTGCGGGACCAGATCGTGAACGGCGACGGCAGAGAGTTCACCGAGATCCACCTCTACAGCGAGCTCGAGCTCATCGAGAGAAGGACCGAACGCGCAGTCTGCGACTATATCGCAGGCATGACCGACAGGTTTGCTGTGACCAAGTTCAACGAGATCATGGTTCCCCAGAGCTGGAACATTTATTGACGAAACCATATGCCGGCAGGAACCGGCAGAAAACAGCCGGAATCAAACCATGTGCCGGCAGGAACCGGCAGAAAACAGCCGGAACCAAACCATATGCCGGCAGGAAACATGCGTGACATGAAACCGGATGCCTGCATGTTGACATTAGTGGTATAATATTATCGCATATTATGCGCCGTGAGTTTAAAAGGGGGAGACGGATGCGCTATTCCGACGAATTGATCGACAAAGTCAGAGAAGCGAATGACATCGTTGATGTTGTCTCTGCCTGTGTGCCCTTAAAGAAGCGCGGCGCCAATTTTGTTGGGCTTTGCCCCTTTCATGCTGAGAAGACAGGCTCCTTCAACGTGAGCCCGACGAGGCAGATCTACAAGTGCTTCGGCTGCGGAAAGGGTGGCAACGTCTTCAACTTCGTCATGGAATACGAGAATCTCACGTTCCCCGAGGCAGTCAAGATGCTTGCGGGGCGTGTCGGCATAGAGCTGCCCGAGAGCCCGGAGGACGATTCCCCCGAGAAGCGCCTCGAGGCAGGCAGGAAAGAGAAGATCCTCGCGGCACTTAAAGACGCCGCCGGCTTCTACTACAGGACGCTCAGGAGTCCCGAGGGAGTGCAGGCGCAGCAGTACCTGCTCGGGAGAGGGCTTGACGAGGAGACCATCAACCGCTTCGGCCTCGGCTACGCCGGCAAGGGCGGTGTGACACTTTACGACCACCTCCGCAAGCTCGGCCACTCCGACGAAGCACTCGAAGGCACCGGCCTCTTCTACAGCGAGAAGAACGGCATGAGCGACAGGTTCTTCAACAGAGTGATCTTCCCGATCATGGACAGGCAGGGCAAGGTCATCGCGTTCGGCGGAAGGCTTATGGGCACCGCCTCAAAAGCACCGAAATACCTCAATTCACCCGAAACGCCCGTCTTCAACAAGGGCAGTAACATATATGCATTGAACGTCGCGAAGCGCACGTCGCGCGACACCTACCTCCTCTGCGAGGGCTACATGGACGTGATCGCCCTGCACAGAGCGGGCTTCGACAGTGCGGTGGCATCGCTCGGCACGGCACTTACGCCGGTCCAGGCGAAGATACTGAGACGCTTCACCTCCCGCGTGGCGCTCACCTACGACAGTGACGGAGCCGGTCAGGCCGCGACTCTCCGGGCTATCCCGATCCTCCGGGCGGAGGGGCTCGATGTCAGGGTCGTCAACCTCTCACCCAAGAAGGACCCCGACGAGTTCATCAAGGAGTACGGCGCCGACGCATATCGCGAAAGGCTCGACAAAGCCGAACCCGCATTCTTCTTCGAGATGGAGGCGGGCCGCGTGAACCTCAACGAAGCAGATCCCGCGGAGCTTGCGAAGTTCAACGTCATGCTGGCGCGGTCGATCGCGAAGCACTCCGACGAGATGGTGCGCTACAGCTACATCAAAGCGAGCAGCACGCGCTACGGCATAGACGAAGCGGTCCTCACCCGGGCCGTCAATGAAGAGGGCCTCCGCCTTACGGAGGAAGCAGAGAGAAGTACGGCGAATCCCGAGCTCGCCTACGTGAGAGAGGCGGATCCGGGCACATATGCGTCAGGAGAAGCCGCCGGCAGGCGCCTGAGGGAGGCGGTCCCGAAGGGCACGGTCAAAAGCGAGCACATGCTCATCTCGCTCCTGGCCACGCACCCCGCGTACGTCCCGCTCGTGAGGGAAGACCTGAGGCCGGACGAACTCTCGGACGAGGCCGCGGCAGAGCTGCTTAAACGCATATATGACCGCGCTGACAATAACAGGCCCATCAGCCCGGCAGTACTGGCCGGCGACCTTTCGGATGCGGATTCCTCGGCGGCAGCGGCGCGGATCCTCATGGGCGCGGAAGACGAAGAACTCATGGACGAGGACGGAAGCAGGAAAGCCTTCTGCGATACGCTCGCCACGGTTCTGAACGAAAGCTTCAAGCGAAGCGGCGCGACGATGTCGTTCGCGGAAGTGGCAAAGCGCAGAAAGAGTATAGATGCGCTTATTGCGAGAATTAAAAAGTGATAACTTTCCGAGATCGGCGGGGGAGATGAGAAAGATACTCCATGGGTCGCCCGGAACAAAAAAGAAGTGATACCTGTCCGGGATCGCCGGCAAGATCAAGATGCCGAAAAAATTGTACAGAGGTTTGATGAAACCCCACCGGCGGCAGAGCATTGATCCTGCGGGATCCGTAAAGACGGGTGACATATACAGAAATCGATATTACAGGGGAGGATTCCACGATGGAAGACAACAACAAGACGCCCTTTAAAGAGAAGCTCGCGGAGCTTCTCGATTTCGCGCGTAAGAAGAAGAACGTTCTCGAGTATCAGGAAGTGAACGACTTCTTCGCAGACTACGAGCTCGAACCCGACAGAGTCGAGCACATCTACGAGTACCTTGAAAACAACGGAGTCGACGTACTTCGCGCACCCATCGAGTCCCACGAGGAGATCCTCGAGGAGATCGATGATGAAGTGATGGAAGACGACGGCGAGGAGATCGACCTTTCCGCAATCGACCTGACTATTCCCGAAGGTGTTTCGCTTGAGGATCCCGTGAGGATGTACCTCAAGGAGATCGGCAAGGTTCCGCTCCTTTCGGCAGAAGACGAGATCGAGCTTGCAAAGCGCATGGAGGCGGGCAACCGCGTTCGTGAGGACATCGAGCAGATCAAAAAGAAGAACGAGAGAGCTACCGCCGCAGACCGCGAGAAGAACAATGCCAAGATCAAGAAGATCACCACGGACAATGCGGAGATACTTGCGCGCAGCGAGGAAGCCAAGAAGCGCCTTTCCGAGGCAAACCTTCGTCTCGTTGTTTCAATCGCCAAGCGTTATGTCGGCAGAGGCATGATGTTCCTTGACCTCATTCAGGAGGGTAACCTCGGACTCATCAAGGCTGTCGAGAAGTTTGATTACAGAAAAGGCTACAAGTTCAGTACATACGCAACATGGTGGATCCGTCAGGCCATCACACGTGCGATCGCGGATCAGGCCAGAACCATCCGTATCCCCGTGCATATGGTTGAGACGATCAACAAGCTGATCCGCGTTCAGAGGCAGTTACTCCAGGAACTCGGTCGCGAACCTACCCCCGAGGAAGTTGCCAAGGAGATGAAGATGCCCATCGAGCGAGTTGCCGAGATCCAGAAGATCTCGCAGGAGCCCGTTTCGCTTGAGACACCCATCGGTGAGGAGGAAGATTCCCACCTCGGCGACTTTATCCAGGACGACAACGTGCCCGTACCCGCAGATGCAGCGGCATTCACGCTTCTCAGGGAAGAGCTCCTCAAGGTGCTCGCTACCCTCACCGACAGAGAGCAGAAGGTTCTGCGCCTCAGATTCGGTCTCGATGACGGCAGGACACGTACACTCGAGGAAGTCGGCAAGGAGTTCAACGTAACCCGTGAGCGTATCCGTCAGATCGAGGCGAAGGCGCTCAGAAAGCTCCGTCATCCGAGCCGCAGCAAAAAACTCAGAGACTTCTTAGATTAATGATCGTATAAAGTCCGGGTTATTCTGAGCTTTAATGCATATATGACAGAGTCGGTCGTTCTGCGAAAGAACGACCGGGGATCAATACATGAATGTGAGAGAAAGAGATGGGAAGAGGTCAGATTGTTAAGCTGTCGGAAAGACTACAGATGGTTGCGGATCTGGCCGGCACAGACATCGCTTCTCTCGCAGATGTGGGCTGTGATCACGGTTGGCTAGGGATCAGTCTTTTGCTTGAGGGACATGCCGAGCGCGTTATCGGCATGGACCTGAGGGAAGGACCTCTCTCGCATGCCCGTGAGAACGCACTTGCTTCGGGACTTGAAAGCGACCGGTTTGAGACAAGGCTTTCCGACGGGCTCGACAGACTCGCACCCGGCGAAGCTGACGTGATCGTGATGGCAGGCATGGGCGGAGTGCTCATGTGCGGCCTACTCTCGCGAGGTATCGAAACGGCGAGAGCGGCAAAGAGGCTCGTGCTTTCGCCCCAGTCGCACATCGAAGAGGTGCGCGCACTTCTGGCAGCGGAAGGCTTCGTCATCACCGACGAGCGGATGTGCCGTGAAAGCGGCAAGTATTACACCGCAATGTGCGTGAGCTTTCGGGAGAATATCACGAACAACGGATGTTTCGGAAAAACCGGAGAGTTCACATATACATTATCGGACGAAGAGCTCTTCTTCGGCCCGATACTTATAAAGAAGGGCGAGCCGCTCTTCCTTGAGTACGTAATGGGGATGCGTGACAAGGCAAAAAGGCGGCTCAGTGAAATTCGCAAAAGTAACGGCACAAAGCCACAGGAAGAAAATGTAACGGAACCTGATGAACGGGGAAACATAAGCGTTGCGGCGGGAATAAAACCCGGTGCGGCACATGAAGACGGTTACGACCCGGAAGCGTATTTCGAGAGAATACTAAGGAGCGCGGAGACCGTGCTTGAAACTCACCGCAGGTGAGGCAGCATTCTAGAGCGATACGGGCTGTGGCTCGGGAAGGCGGAGGAACATCCGGGGGGTTCTCGTCTGCGAGGCGGCGTGTCTGCGGATCGGGATGAGAAAGTGAGAAGGTGCATAAGCCCCTGCGGCTTGCAAATACAGGATCTCTTACAGAGAGAAAGGACGGGTGGCATGGACAACAATTGTAAAGTCAAGGTGAGAGGGATGGTTCTCGAGTACGCAGCCGGGACGCCCTACGGAGATATCGCGGCTGATTTCGCGGCCGAGGTCGAGGGCGACATCATTCTCGCACTTGTAGACGGAAGACTTGCCGAGCTTTCGAAGAAGGTCAGCACGGATTGTGAGCTCGATTTTATCACGACTTCGACCAAACCCGGCATGTCCACATACAGACGAGGCGTGGTTCTGTTGATGCTCCGCGCTTTTACGCGAGTATTCGACGCCGGACAGATCAGGAAGATCACGGTCGAGCATACGATCGGCCCCGCGCTGTTCTGCTCGATCGATGCGAACTTCAAGCTCACGGACGACTACATCAAGGAAGTCAAGAAGGAGATGGAGAGGCTCGTTGCCGAGGATCTGCCCATCGTGAAGCGCTCCATCAAGACGCGCGACGCCCGCAAGATGTTCGCGGAAGCCGGCATGACCGACAAGGAAAAGCTCCTTCGCTTCAGACGTGTTTCGAACACTAACGTATATACCCTCGATGGCTATACCGACTACTTCTACGGCTATATGCCCGCATCGACGGGATTGCTCAAGTACTTTGACCTCGCGCTTTATGCGGACGGCTTTATCCTGAACATCCCGGAGAAGAACGCGCCCACCGTGGTTCCCGCGTTCAGGGATCAGCCCAAGTTCGCTCAGATCCACAGACAGAGCAACGACTGGGGACGCAGCCAGGGCATCGAGACTGTCGGAGACCTCAACGAGGCCATCGCCAAGGGCAATATTTCGGATCTTATCCTTGTGCAGGAAGCTGCGCAGGAACACAACATAGCAAAGATCGCCGAGATGGTGAGAGAGCGCGACGATGTGAAGTTCGTCATGATCGCGGGACCTTCGTCCTCGGGTAAGACGACATTCTCCCACAGGCTTTCGATACAGCTTCGTACCCTCGGCTTGAAGCCCCATCCCATCGCGCTTGACAACTACTTCAAGAACCGCGAGGACACACCTCTCAATGAGGACGGAAGCTACAACTTCGAGTGCCTCGGTGCTATAGACGTTGAGGGCTTTAATAAGGACATGACCGACCTTCTTGCAGGCAAAGAGGTCGACATGAGAGTGTTCAACTTCAAGAGCGGTCGCTGCGAGTACCGCGGCAACATGCTGAGGCTTGCGAAGGACGACGTGCTTGTCCTCGAAGGTATCCACGGCCTTAACGACGAGCTTTCGTACTCACTCCCCGTGGACAGCAAGTTTAAGATCTACATCTCCGCGCTCACGCAGCTCAATATCGACGAGCACAACCGCATCCCTACCACGGACGGCCGTCTGATCCGCCGTATGGTAAGAGACGCGCGTACACGAGGAACATGCGCGAGAGACACCATCGCGATGTGGCCTTCGGTCCGCCGCGGCGAGGAAGAGAACATCTTCCCGTTCCAGGAGGAGGCCGATGTCATGTTCAACTCGGCACTCATCTACGAGCTCGCCGTCCTCAAGCAGTCCGCAGAGCCCCTGCTCTTCGGCATCAGCGAGGATGACCCTCAGTACCTTGAGGCCAAGCGCCTCCTCAAGTTCCTCGATTACTTCATCGGAGTGAGCAGCGAGGAGATCCCGCACAACTCCATCGTAAGGGAGTTTGTGGGGGGCAGTGTATTTCCGGTTTAAACAATAGAAGAAGCGTTTCCGAGTGTTACGGACGGGAACCAACTGCTCGATAAGACCTCGCAGTTGCGCCGACCGCTCCGCCGCCTCGTTTTTGAAACGCTTCGTTGAACCATCGAAAGCGTTTCAGAACAAAACTCGGAAGAGCTTGAGAAAACCAAGCTCTTTCGGCTTTAGCAGTACACTCGGTCGCGCACGCGGGGTCAAACGCGTGTGAGGAAAGTCCGGGCTTCGCAGGGCAGGATGCCGGATAACGTCCGGAGGGGGTGACCCCATGGAAAGTGCAACAGAAATAATACCGCTCCGAAACTGTTCGGGTCATGATCGGGCAACCGGTCTCCAAGCAAGTCGGAGTAAGGGTGGAATGGCGGTGTAAGAGACCACCGGCATGGCGGTAACGTCATGTGCTGTGCAAACCCCATCCGAAGCAAAACCGTGCAGGAGACGATACGGCTGCCCGTCGTGTCTCCGGGTAGGTTGCGTGACAGTCTCGGAAGGGACTGTCGGAGCTGTTCGGTAACGGACAGTCAAGAAAGATGATCGAGCAAGACAGAACCCGGCTTACAGTATTGCTATTATTGTAGAAAGTAACCCCGTCTGTAAAGCGCGGAATGCGCTTGCAGGGGGTTCTTTTTATTGACATTTTTGTGCTGAACAAACAGAATAAAAATGAGCTTTAAAACAATAGCTAAGGAGCTCGGAGTTTCGGTAAATGTTGGACGAGTAATCAGAAGTGGTAAATAACCGCTTCCAAAAGAGAAGGAACAAAAAAATGGCATCAGGAGTATATCCCGCGCAAAAAAAGGACGGAACCACCTACTGGCGGGCATCCGTCACTCATAAAGGAAAACACATCAGCCTTGGATCGTTCGATGACGAGACTGTGGCGGAGCGCGCCTATCAGGAGGCCTGTGCTGTTTTACGAGGCGGTGCCGATAAGGTTTTGACGGGGAGTGGGAAGACTTCGGGCGATGACATAGGCGTTAAAGAGGAAGGCGCCCTTTTGGAAATCTCTGACTATCGGGAAAGCACCTGCGCTATGCCCTTTTCAAAGTGGGTCGCACTCATCAATTTCCGCGACAACGGTATCTGGTGCCGGGGGCCGATCTACTTGAGAAAAGGCTATTTTGAGTACTACCTGAGTGCGACCGAAGATTATCGCTTCGGCCCGGACGACCTTTTTTACTACACGCATCACACTATCCAGAAGCGCGGAGGGCATCTTTTTGTTGCCGATTACGGCATGCAGGTGAGCGTGCTTTCTAGGTATGGAGTCCGCCCGTATTCTGTTCCGGGACGTGATCATTATTTTAAAAATGGAGACGATCACGACTATCGTCCCGGAAATCTGGTCGTTGTAAACCGCTATATGGGTGTACAACAGGAGAGTCGTCGGAAAAACTTCGTTGCCCGCATCAACATGGGAAGCGGCAAAACTATTGTTGTCGGACATTACGACACAGAAGAAGAGGCGGCCATTGCTTATAACAAAGCGGTTGATGTTTTAAAGGCAGCGGGCTCGGATCGTGCGTATGAAAAAAACTACCTGGATGATGTTTCGCCTGCGAAGTACATTGTCCTGTACAATAACATAAAGATCCGGGAGGGAGCGCTGTTGGACAGCTTTGCATCCGGCAGAAAAAAGGTTTTTGATAACCCAACTCTTGTATGATAAACTACAAGTGTGTGGTGTATGGATAGTGTTTGAAAAGAGGTTTTGATATGACGGTTGACGAGATTAAAAATAGGATAATAGGTTTCGTTCCCAAATATTCTATCAAAAAAATCATCTTATTTGGGTCGAGAGCAGAGGGCACAAATGATGAAAACAGTGATGTTGATCTAATTATGGAGTTCTCTGTTCCGGTTTCATTAATTACTCTGTCGATGATTAAAATTGAGTTTGAAGCCGCTTTAGGGCTTGACGTGGACGTGATTCACGGTCCTTTAACAGAAGGGGATATGATAGAAGTTAATAAGGAGATAGTTCTTTATGCAGCGTAGAGATTATATTGCCATAAACAAGATTGTTGATGAGATGAACATGGGAATAAAGCTATTGGGTGATACTTGTCTGGATGATTTCTTGTCAAACGAATTGTTAAAAAGGGCTCTGGGTATGACCTGCATTAATGTGGGTGAATTGGTAAAGGTTGTTACGGATGAGACAAGAAATGCTTATCCGGACTTTCCATGGAAAGCGGTGGCCGGAATGCGAGATATTACAGCGCACAGGTATCAAACGCTCAAGATGGGAGATGTATATAATACAATTCGTGTCGAATATCCGAAACTTAGAGTTAAACTTATCGAGATTCTTGATAAGAGTGGATTAGATAATAAACCATGATTGAAATCTTAAATAGGGCGTGTTAGAATACCCACTTGAAAAGAAGACGTTAAAACTCTGAAGATATAAGGAGCTGATACAATGCAGGAACTAATATATCATTCGACACGTGACACATCACTCACCGCTACGGCATCCGAGGCGATCCTTCGCGGCATCGCGCC
>JAEEQC010000226.1 GCA_016285135.1 Lachnospiraceae bacterium | reverse complement strand
CGGGGACGGGGGTTGGTGGACCATGAATCCCAATGGTCCACCAACCCCCGTCCCCGGTGGGTCACCACCCAACCCCCGTCCCCCAGGGTCCACCCTTTTAATGCTTATTTAATAATTTCCCCTGTACACTTACGTCATAAAGTACGTAAAGGAGCAATCAGTATGTTTTTCAGAATCCTCAAAAACGACCTCCGTCGCAAGAAGAGCATGAACATCATCCTTCTGATCTTCGTGATACTCTCGGCGATGTTCGCGTCGAGCAGCACCTACAACATGCTCGCGGTCTACGGCGGGATCGACAGTTTCTTTGAAAAGGCGGAAATGTCCGATTATGTGATCCTCACACTCAATTCGAACGGAGAGGACCCGACCGAAGAGATAGTGAAGAACGCAGCTTCTGTGGCGAATTATAAAAAGGAAGACCTCATCTACTATTCGGCCGCAGACATGAAGAAAGACGGCAAGAAGTATGTGAGTTTCGAGAATCCGGGAGTCATCGTGTCGGATAATGGCATGAAGCTCAATTATTTCAACAAAGACAACGAAGTGATCAAAGAGATCTCTCAGGGTCACGTTTATGTGGGCGGTCTCCTTCGTACGCTCGATGGAGTGGAGATCGGCGACCAAATTGATATCACTATCGAGAACAAGACAGTATCGGTCACGATCGACGGATTCATGAAGGATGCGCTACTCGGATCCCCGTTTCTTGCTAACCCCCGAATGCTTATGAGCAACGAGGATTATGAGACGCTCCTCGGAGCCGATAACATCTCGGCACACATGGGTGGCATCTATTACATAAACACGGATGACATGAACGCACTCAAGAAGGATATTGCAGGTGTGAAGAACTCTCTTTTCTCGGCAGACGCGGATACAGTCAAATTAACGTTTATGCTTGACATGCTCACGGCAGCGCTCCTCCTGATCGTCAGTGTTTGTCTCATTCTCATCGCATTCACCATGCTTTCGTTTACGATCAGATTTACACTGAGCGAGGACTTCAGAGAGATCGGTGTAATGAAGGCAGTCGGTCTTAAGACCAGGTCGATCAGAGGCATGTACTTGATCAAATATCTGTGCATAAGCGTTGTGGGCGCGCTGATCGGTTATTTTGCAAGCATCCCCTTTGGGAACGTCCTTATGTCAAGCGTAAGTGACAGACTTCTACTCGAGAGCAGCGAAGGAACCGAGGTAGGGATCATAAGCGCCTGCACGGTAGTCATCCTCGTCCTTTGGTTCTGTTACTTCTGCACGAGACGCATTAAGAAGCTCTCGCCGATCGATGCGGTTCGCAGCGGTGAGACGGGCGAGCGCTACAAAGCAAAGTCGGTCCTGAAGCTTTCAAAGAGCAGACTCGGCAGCAACTGGTTCCTCGGAATAAACGACGTACTCAGCAAGCCGCGTCAGTACATGAGTATGATCGTCACTTTCACAATCTGTCTGTTACTTGTCATGATGCTTGCGACTGCGGCAAACACGCTTATGAGTGAAAAACTCGTATACCTCTTCGGAACCACGGAGAGTGACGCATATTATAACTCCGCAGAAAAGATCATGGAGGCGATGGGCAATGACGACGAATCATACCTCCCGAAGGTTCTGCAGGAAATCGAAGATAAGCTCGCAGAAAACGGTATGCCGGCCGATACACACGTGGAACTGAACTATATGATCCCTGTAAAATTCGGTGACAACAGCATGCAGGTACTGATGCAGCAGTGTACCGAAACGAAGACGACCGACTATGTATACAGCGAAGGACTCGCACCTATGTACCCGAATGAAGTCGCATTCACACCTCAGATACTTGATGAGCTCGGAGCGAAGATTGGCGACAAGGTGACGATGACTGTAAACGGAGAAGAGAGCGACTACACGATTTCTGCAACATTTATATCGCTTAATCAGCTTGGAAAACTGGGTCGACTTCACCAGGATGTGAAGACGAACAGTGGCGATGCGGCTTCCGGATTTGCTTTCCAGATAGATTTTAAGGATAACCCTGACAAAGAAGAGGCAGCTTTGAGGATCGAGCGGATGAAAGAGATCTTTGGTACGGATAAGATCTGTGATGCAGCGGAGTTTGTTGACAACTGTACAAATTCGGCATCAACGCTTATCATGGCCAAGAACATGGTCCTCCTCATCGCACTTCTTATTGCAATCCTCATCACGGTGCTGATGGAGAGGTCGTTCCTCAGCAAAGAATCGAGTGAGATAGCGCTTATGAAGGCAATCGGTTTCAAGACTCGCTCCGTTTCGGCGCAGCACACGATCCGCTTCGTGATTGTGATCATTATCTCGACAGCGCTTGCCGCAGCACTCAATTGGCCGTTTACCAAGATTGTGTGCGATCAGATCTTCGGTGTAATGGGTGCAGGCTCCGGAATAGAATACAAGATAAACGGCCCGGAACTCTTTGCGCTTTATCCTGCGATCCTCGCAGTAGTCGTTTCACTCACGGCATGGCTTGCTTCACTGTACGCCAAGACGATCAAAGCCGACAAGATGGGTGATATAGAGTAAATGCATCAAAAAAGGACGAAAAGCCGGAATTTGGTGCAAGATAGAAATATAACATAACAGATAAGGCAGGAAAGCCGGATGA
>JAEEQC010000046.1 GCA_016285135.1 Lachnospiraceae bacterium | reverse complement strand
ACCGAGGAAAAGGACGCGATAAAAAGAGACGATATAGAGAGCTTCATTGCTTCGCCCGTTTATGCGAGACTCAATGCCGCTTCGCAGAACAAGACACTGCGAAGAGAGCAGCCTTTCATCACCGGGATCCCCGCATCCGAGATCGACAGCGAACTCTACGGCGACTCACAGACGCTGATCCCTGTGCAGGGCGTTATCGATTGTCTCTTTGAGGAAGACGGTAAAGTGGTCGTACTTGATTACAAAACCGATCATAGAGACGAAACGTGGCTCAAAGAGAACTACAAGCCCCAGCTCGACCTCTATATGCGTGCCGCGACTTCCGCTCTCGGAAAGCCGCAAGGTAACGAGTTGATATACTCGTTCTTTCTCAAAAAGTGTATACAGCTTTAAAAACATATAAGCCATACTAACTACATCATTAACTGTGTTAACTACATCATTTTCGGAAAAATGATGTAGTTGGAGAGGACAGTAAAGTCACAAAGGGTGTATATATAGAACATGGTCCGGTCCTATCTTTAAAGATTACCTCAACAACAATGAAGAAATCGGTGATAGGTATAAAGCAGAAGTATCATACAAAGAAAAGGATTAAATCATGCGTGAATACAGTGGTTTTGCACAGGTCTACGACCTGTTTATGGACAACATCCCCTACAAAAAGTGGTCCCGCTATCTGATCTCGCTCCTGCATGCGCAGGGAGTGAAGGACGGTATCGTAGCGGAACTCGGCTGCGGTACGGGGCAGATGACGAGGCTTCTGAGGGATGCGGGATACGACATGATCGGGATCGACATGTCGCCCGACATGCTCGGCGTGGCGAGGGAGAAGGAGCAGGAAGGCGACGAGAGCATTCTTTACCTGCAGCAGGATATGCGTGAGTTTGAGCTCTACGGGACCGTGGCGGCGATCGTCAGTGTCTGCGACAGCCTCAACTACCTTACGAACCCCGATGATCTTTTAAAGGTATTCAAGCTCGCGAAGAATTACCTTGATCCCGGCGGAGTGATGATCTTTGATATAAACACCAGACATTATTATTCGCATGTGCTCGGAGACTCGACGGTTTGCGAAAATCGCGATGAAGGCAGCTTCATCTGGGAGAATGAGTGGAACGATACTACTTTCATCAACTCATCATATCTCACGATTTATCATAAAATCGAAAACGACGGCGAGGAGCTTTACGAACGACTTGAAGAGGAGCACCGCCAGCGCGGTTACACAAGCGGTGAAATCCTGCATTACGCTCGCAGGGCAGGACTTACGCCTGTGAACATATACGAAGCATTCACGAAAAAAGCCCCCGGCAGGACGTGTGAGAGAATGTATTTTGTCCTGCAAAATGTGTAAAAATCAGATAACAAAAGGACAAAGAATTGACGAATACATGAAAAAACACTACCTTCTTTTCTTTTTTTATGAAATCAAAAACAAAACTTGACAAATAACAAATTCTGGGGTATATTGTTAGAGGATGATTTACAAAGGCGCATTTTCGGGCTTGCCCCGTGATTACAAATAATAGGAGAAATGTGTTATGGCTAAAAGAGTTCTTGTATGTGATGACGCAGCGTTCATGAGGATGATGATCAAGGACATCCTTACCAAAAACGGCTACGAGATAGCCGGTGAAGCAGAGAACGGCGCCGTTGCTGTATCTAAGTATGCAGAAACAAAGCCCGATCTTGTTATGCTTGATATCACGATGCCCGAGATGGACGGAATTCAGGCTCTTAAGAAGATCAAAGAGCAGGATCCCGGTGCTGTTGCTATCATGTGTTCAGCAATGGGCCAGCAGGCGATGGTTATCGAGTCTATCCAGTCCGGAGCCAAGGACTTCATTGTTAAGCCCTTCCAGGCGGACCGTGTAATTGAAGCTATCAAGAAAGTGATCGGATGATTCGTTTTTTCATAATCTCCGGAAAGTCCCGGGTCTTTGACCCGGGACTTTCTGTATGTTCAAAATGACAGTAAACAGCCCGTCTTCTGTCGGCTGCTCCGATAAGCGGGCACCATCTGTCGCTATCATATATTCCTTTATTTGCATTAATGTGTTAGAATAGTAAGGTACCTCGGCGGAATCACCTAGAGAAAAGAGGCCTTTATGGAAGAAAAACCTTACAGCGTGAACATATCCCGCATAGACGTCTCAGGCTTCCTTACTAACATTGGTCATGAAGTTCGCATCCCCATGAACATGATACTGGGAAGTGCGGATCTTATTTCGCATGAGAATATCAGCAAGAAGGTACACGAGAGCGTCAACAACATCCGTCAGGCGGCCGACATGCTGCTTGGGAACATAGAGGATATCATTGACCTTATCCGCATGAGCTCGGGTGATCTGACCATTAATGAGGCCGAGTACAGGACAGAAGAACTGTTTGTTGAGATCAGGAGCAATCTTGAGGGCCGTGCTCTTTCGGCAGGGATCGAGGTGGACTATCATCTGGACGGTGCGATCCCTTACAGGCTCATCGGTGACCGCGAGAGGATCAGACTGATGGTCGAGAAGCTGATCTCGAACGCGCTTGCGCTCACATCGTCGGGCAAGATGAAGTTCGGTGTGAGGATCATGAAAGGCGGTCCCGGAACCTGCTTTGTGAAGTTTGATATTATCGACGGTTCGGACAGAGAGCTGCCCGAGGAGATCGTAAAGATAGTTTCGGGAGTGGAGATCACTCCGGGTGACAATATAACCACGTCGGACGGCAACGCCGTCAGAGTTTTCCTTGTTAAGAATCTCGCGACCATGATGGGCGGGAAACTGACCGCGATCAGCACACGTACGGGTTCAAACGTGCTTTCGCTGCTTATAGCCCAGAAGACGGTGGGCGCCGGGATCAACACGGACTACGAGTACACCGAGGAAGAGAACACTGAGGACAACGAACTCTTCAGCGCTCCCACAGCAAGGGTTCTTGTGGTCGACGGATCGATCGCTACGGACAGGTCTGTCATTCCGCTCTTCAAGAAGTTTCATATCGACGCCGATGTCGTTGACAACGGCGGTCAGGCGATCGAGCTCTGCAAGCTCGTAAATTATGACGTGGTACTCGCAGGTAACAACCTTAAGGATTTCGATGCGCTGACGCTCGAGAATTCACTCAAGTCGCTCGAGGGCTCCGAAGGTCTCTTCGTGGCGGCATACGGGCAGCAGACGGAAGGCTTTGAGGATTTCTTTGATCCCAAGGCTTCGGCAGCCGAGCAGAAGGAGTTCCTCAAGAAGTACATTCCCGCCGAGAAGATCAATATCGTCAGCAGGATGCAGTATACGGGCGACGGTCTCGAGGCGCTCGAGAATCTTGGTCTCAACACAAAGGGAGCGCTCGCAAACTTCAACGGCGACGAAGACGAGTACAAAGACGTCCTTCTCACCCTCTGCCGAAGCAGCGACTCGAAGGGCAAGCTCCTCAGCCACTACATAGAGACCCACGACTACAAGAACTACATCGTCGCAATGCACGGTATCCTCGGTGTTGCGCGAGTTATCGGTGCCGACTGGCTCGCCACCAAGTCACGCGAGCTTGAGAAAGCGGCAAAGCAGGGTGTCTACGGCATCATCGAGAAGGAAACGGGAGTGCTCAGCGAGTACTTTGAGAAGCTTCTCGCATCCATAAAGACCGTTCTTTCGAAAGACACGAACGAAACGATCATGGGTGAGATCAGTAAAGAGGATCTTATAAGCATTATCAAGGAACTTCGCGGCTACCTTGATGAGTACCAGCTCGACGAAGTGGAGGAACTCTTCTTTACACTTGCCCAGTTCTCATACCCCGATCCCCGTGTCGTGGAGCTTATCCACAACGCGGAGCAGCACATGCTCGACTACAACTACACGGAGGTTGCGGAGTGCCTTGACGAGGTGAGTGAGATACTGGGATAATGAACAGATAAAGACAGATCCCTGCAGGAGCGGGGGTCTTCTCTATAAAAAGCCCGGTGCGGAAACGCATCGGGAGAAAAATAAACGGCGCAAAAGCGCTGAAAAAAGGAGGTCAGACATGGCAACAAAGGGAGGCCGCAAACCGGCCGACACAAAACAGGAGAAAAACAGCAAGAATAAGGAAGAAATGAAGAACGCGTGGCTCAAGTACACAGCTTCGGACAGGAAGAAGCTCGACGAACTCTGCAACGGGTACATCGATTTTATCTCCGAGTGCAAGACGGAGCGTGAGTGTACCGAGGCGATCGTCAAAGAGGCGCGCGCACATGGTTATAAAGATCTCGACACAGTTAAGAAACTGAAGCCCGGCGACAAGGTATACCGCGTAAACAAGGGCAAGGCGGTGCTGCTCTTCAACGTAGGCAAGAAGCCCATCAGGGACGGTTTCAAGATCCTCGGTGCGCACATCGATTCCCCGAGACTTGATGTGAAGCAGAACCCGCTCTACGAGGACACACAGCTTGCACTCCTTGATACACACTATTACGGCGGCATCAAGAAGTACCAGTGGGTTACAATGCCTATGGCCATTCACGGAGTTATCTGCAAGAAGGACGGCAGTGTGGTAAAGGTTGTGATCGGTGAGGATCCCGCAGATCCCGTTGTGGGCATCTCGGATCTTCTCATCCATCTCGCTCAGGAGCAGATGAAGAAGGAAGCTCCGAAGGTTGTTGAAGGCGAGGACCTCAACGTTCTTGTCGGAAGCATTCCGTTAAAAGGCGAGGAAAAGGAAGCCGTTAAGGCCGGTATCTTAAAGATCCTCAAGACAAAGTACGGCGTAGAGGAGGATGACTTTATGTCGGCCGAGCTCGAGATCGTACCTGCAGGACGCGCAAGACACTACGGTATCGATTCGAGCATGGTCATCGGTTACGGGCAGGATGACAGAGTTTGCGCATATACGTCGGCTCAGGCATTCTTTAACGTACCGGACGTTGACAGGACCGCGGTCTGCATCCTTGTCGACAAGGAAGAGATCGGAAGCGTCGGAGCAACGGGCATGACATCGAGATTCTTCGAGAATTCCGTTGCGGAGCTTATGGACAGGCTCGGATGCTACAACGAGCTTGATCTGAGGAGAGCCCTCGCTTCATCACATATGCTTTCGTCCGACGTTAATGCTGCATTTGACCCGAACTACCCTTCGGTCATGGAAAAGAAGAACTGCGCTTATTTCGGAAAGGGCATGGCTTTCAGCAAGTTTACGGGCTCAAGAGGAAAGTCGGGCTCGAACGATGCCAATCCCGAGTTTATCGCAAAGCTGCGCGCAGCACTCGACAAGCACAAAGTATCCTACCAGATGGCTGAGCTTGGCAAGGTTGACCTCGGCGGCGGCGGAACGATCGCCTACATCATGGCGGAGTACGGAATGGAAGTCATCGACAGCGGTGTCGGACTCCACAACATGCACGCGCCTTGGGAAGTTGCAAGCAAAGCGGACATCTACGAAACAGAAAGAGGATACGAAGCATTTTTAAATGAAATTTAATGGAACCGAAAAGGAAGGGGGATCGTCTAATGGTTACAGAGACGGAGAATACCGTTTATGACATCGAGACTCTGGTACGCGAGTACGGCAACGATGTCCTCAGAACGGCATATTCCTTCGTCAGGGACAGGGAGGCTGCGAAGGATCTATTCCAGGAAACATTCATAAAGGCCAATTACAATCTTGACAAGTTCAGGGGTGACAGTTCGATCAAGACTTGGCTTATCAGGATCACGGTCAACGTTTGTAAGGATTATCTGAAGAGCGCTTACCAGAAAAATGTTGTCCCTATGACGCAGGTCGAAGAGGACAGTCTCAGAGTTGAAGACGATCACGAGCAGATAGAGAATGCGGATCGCGATGAGCAGATCAGGCGAGCCGTGAACTCACTGCCCGAGAATTATCGCGAAGTTGTTTTGTGTGTATACTTCCGCGAAATGAGTGTTGCCGACACATCGGCTGCACTTGGTGTGCCCGAAGGTACGGTAAAAAGCCGTCTCGCGAGGGCACGAGAAGTACTTAAATCTAAGTTGGAAGGGAGGCTGTAAGTCATGGATGATTTTGACAGATTATTAAAAGACGCCCTTGACAGCGACATTGACTTAGAAGGCCTCACGGTCGACGAAGATCTTGTTGCTTCAACGCTTAAAGCTATCGACGAGGCAGCTCCCCGCAAGGAGGAGATCAGAGCCGAGTTTGACCAAGAGTTTGCGGCAGTTGCTGCTGAGGAAGTTGCCACAGAGACAGTCTCCGAGGAAGTTCCCGAAGAGGCAACAGCGGTTGTGACGCCCATGTACAAGAAGGAGAGATTCTTCACAGGCAGACGTATCGCCACTATCGCCGGTGTTGTTGCCGGGATTGCGGCTGTGGTTGTCGGCGCGATATTCCTCGGATCCGGCATGAACTTAACAAAGAAGAGTGAAGATGCTTCGACTACGACTGCGATGAGTACCGCAACAGAAGACAGGACGGAGTCTGCAGCCGAATCGTATGAGATGAAAGGCGCTGCTGTGTATGATACGGAAGCTCCCGCTTCACCCGTGGAGTCCGCTGCATTCGATGTTGGGGCAGCCGGCATGGCCGGTAGCGCCGGTAGCGGTGGCATGGGCAACGGCAGGATTGCCGCTGACGGCGCCGCTGCGGATGCTGCGTCCGAAGAAGACGGCCTCTACTACTTTGACGATGATGAATACTACATTGATCAGAAGGCCGAAACATCGGATCTTTTAAACAACGTGTTCATGCTCGGTGACAAGGACCTTTACAAGCCTATCCTTGACGCTGTGAGGGCGGTGGCTGAGGGAGAACCCGAAGTGTCCAACCCCATGCAGTATTCAGCAGAGTCTGAGGAAGCCGAAGAACCCGCTGCAGGCGACGGCGACGGATCGGTCGGAGTGACGGCCAACGACGGCAGCAGTATGGCGGCTGTCGAGCCGGAAGCTGACGAGGCCGAAGAGGAAGAGTTCGACATTAACGATCCCGTGCAGCTCAAGGAAGCTCTTGAGGAATCCCAGCAGATGCTCAAGGAAACCGGCGGAGGCCCTTCCGATAAGGCGACCGAGGTGATCGGTTCGATCGAGGTCAACGGCGAGACCGTTCCCGATTTTGAGTATTCACCCGAGAAGAATCCGTTCTGGGTTGAGATCGGAGACGCATCCGACGAGGCACTTTCTGAGTACTCGCCGCTGATCGTCATCTACGATCAGGACAACGAAGCCGACTTTGATGTGTGCGTTCAGGTCTACACCGACAGATGTGTTGTTTACGATTTCGCTTTCGGAACCACGACAACCTACTCGGTAACTGACGGACAGGCACTTGCGGACACACTCCGCGAGATCGTCGGCCAGTAAGATCATTAAAAAACCAATACCCTCTCTGTCGTTTTATGCGACAGGGAGGGTATTTTTAACGTATATGACCATGATCTCGCGTTTCCCGACGAGCCCGTGGGATCCCCCAAAAAGCTTATGAAACGGAACGTTGAAGATCAGGATTTGAGGTCTGTGTAAAAAATATTTCAGGGATGAAAGAAAACGCTTGTCAGTAGATATGAAAAAGTTTATGATAATTCTAATAAGAGTTTTTTAATCGGTGGATTGGATTCGGATCAGGTCCGGACGGCCGGGAAAACGGCTTGAAAAGCCGATCGTTTGAAAAACTCATTACGCGGGCGGAGTCTTGTGGAACCGTTCGTACAGGCTGATTTGGGGGATTTCGCATGGTTGGGATGGCTCAGTTTTTTAAGGTTTCATCCGCACAGTTTGTCAGCTCGGCGACCGACAAGCTCGGCATCACTCCGCAAGAGGCCATAGGCGTTTATGAATCCATCATCCTTCCCAAAAGGGCGACAAGCGGCAGCGCAGGGTACGATTTCTTCACACCGGTGAAGATCGAGCTCGCACCCGGAGAGTCACTGAGCGTTCCGACAGGGATCAGGGCACGCATCGATGAGGGCTGGGTGCTCATGCTCTACCCCAGAAGCGGCCTCGGATTTAAGTACGGGATGAAGCTTGCGAACACTGTCGGGGTTATCGACAGCGATTATTATTTCTCCGACAACGAGGGGCACATCATAGCCAAGATCACAAACACATCGGCTGACAAGACGATCACGGTCGAAGCAGGCAAGGGATTTATCCAGGGAGTGTTCACTCCGTTCGGGATCACGGTTGATGATGAGGCGGACGGCGTCCGTAACGGAGGGTTCGGGAGCACCACAAAGTAAGACTGCACAGGCAGGTAAAGAAAGGAACAGCACGCGGGAGCGTGCAAGCAGGGGAATCAGAAATGACCAGGTTAGGAATATTCGGCTACGGCAATCTCGGACGAGGGATCGAGTTCGCAGCCGCACAGAACAGTGACATGGAGCTCAAGGCGGTTTTCACGAGACGTGACCCCAAGACTCTTACCATAAACAGCAAGGCACAGGTTTACAGCGCAGCGGATCTCGCAGCGCACAAGGACGAGATCGATGTCCTCATTATGTGCGGCGGAAGTGCTACAGACCTTCCCGCACAGACACCCGAAGCAGTTAAGTATTTCAACGTAGTAGACAGCTTCGATACTCACGCAAGGATCCCCGAGCATTTTAAGAATGTTGACGAAGCAGCCAAGAAGTCGGGCAAGATCGGTTTTATCTCGGTCGGCTGGGATCCCGGTATGTTCTCACTCGCAAGACTTTACTCCAACGCTATCCTTGTTGACGGCGCTGATTACACATTCTGGGGCAGAGGCGTCAGCCAGGGCCATTCCGATGCGATCCGTCGTATCGAGGGCGTTCAGGACGCACGTCAGTACACAGTTCCGGTTCCCGAGGCCGTTGCGGCAGTCAGGAACGGCGAGATGCCTGAGCTCACAACCCGCCAGAAGCACACACGTGAGTGTTTCGTAGTTGCGAAAGAGGGCGCTGACAAGGCAAGGATCGAGCAAGAGATCAAGACGATGCCCAATTATTTCTCGGATTATGACACAACAGTTCATTTCATCAGTCAGGAAGAGCTGGACCGTGATCATAAGGGTCTGCCTCACGGCGGAAGCGTTCTTCGTACCGGCAAGACCGGCGCAGGTAACAGCAACACCCATACCATCGAGTACAGCCTCAAGCTTGACTCGAACCCTGAGTTCACTTCATGCGTGCTCGTTGCATTCGCAAGAGCAGCTCACAGGATGAACCTCGCAGGGATGAGCGGAGCCAAGACGGTATTTGATGTACCGCCCATCATGCTCCTTAAGGATGACCCTGATTTTGCAAGGGCACATCTGCTTTAAGGATGACCCGGGTGCTTCCGGGGAACCTACCTGATGAAGATCCGGATTTCGAAGGGGACGCCTGATTTAAGGTTGACGCGGAAATCCACGACCGGCCGCAGGTCGTTAAACGGCGGAAGGGGAATCAACACATTTGTAGGGAAGAGAGGCCGAGCACAATATGTCCGGACGTATCAGAAGAGCTTTTGGATCTTTGATTTGTGTAGCTGTCGCAGCGGGCATCCTGACGGGATGCGTCAGCTCGAGCAGTAAGGCGACCGACGCGCCCGAAAAACTGGAAAAGTCCATCGCGGACGGCAGAACTCTTGTCCCCGACATCACACGCGATACTCTGAGCCTCCCCGGCACGGACGAAAGCGATACTTCAAAGACCCCTGCAAAGACAACCACCCCCAAGACTTCAGAAACCAAGAAATCAACAGATAAAGACGACGTGATCGGCGGAAGCCTTGTCGATCCCGCCAAGTACATCCCGGATCCCGGAGCCCGCATCAAGATCGTTCTTGATCCCGGACACGGCGGAGTGCATGCGGGTGCATCATACGACGGTATCAACGAGCAGGACCTCAACCTGAAAGTTGCGCTCCTTTGCAGAAACTACCTGATCACCCACTACAGCGATGTGGCTGTCTACATGACACGCAGTACCGACAGGGAGCTCGATCCCACACTCAAGGTTGATCTTGAAGAGAGAGCACGTGTTGCGGAGCTTGCCAATGCTGACGCACTTGTGAGCATCCACTTCAACGCATCGGACAAGCATGACCTTCACGGTTCGATCGTGTACGTTTCAAGACGCGATAATGTCAATGAAGAATCGTCTCTGCTCGGAGAACAGATCCTCGGCAGGCTCGCAGATCTCGGACTCGAGAACCACGGCATTTCGACCCGTGACAGCAACGACCTTTTCGACAAGGACGGCAACCCCTACGACTACTACGCGATCAACAGACATTGCGCAAGCCGTGACATCCCCGGCATCATCGTAGAGCACGCCTATATCGATAACGAAGCGGACAGACCGTTCATCGACAGCGAGGAAGACCTCGCAGCAATCGCAGAGGCTGACGCGCTCGGGATAGCAGCCCACTTCGAACTTACACTGTATTAAAGATCAAGAGCGCAGTTCTTCAAAAAGGACTGCGCTCGGATTATGTTTGCGTATCACGGACTTTTTACTTGACAAAAGCGAAAGAAATGATAAAATGTCCGTAACACATTTATAAAGCGTTGAAGGAGAAGACACGGATCTTCGGAACCTGACAGAGAGGTCGCCCGTTTGGTGGAAGGGCGCCATGGGAATCCGGTCCAAGTGTTACCGCCTCCTGAGCGGCCCCAATCCGGCCCGTCACGGTCACGTTACGACCATACCTTAAGCAGGGTTACAGGAGAAACTGCATGGACCGGGGATTAGCGAAGGATCCGGCAGCGGACATGTGACCAAACGGGGTGGAACCGCGGATACAGTTTATTCGTCCCCTTGAAAGCAGAATTGTTTTCAAGGGGATTTTTGTTTTGGAAAGGAGCATTTATGGCAAACATCACAGAACCCAGGACGCTTTCCGGATTTATGGAGCTTCTTCCGGACCGTCAGGTTATTTTTGACAAGATCAGGAGGAAACTTGAGGATGTCTACAGCCTTTACGGTTTTTATCCTCTCGACACACCGATCCTCGAATACAGCGAAGTGCTCCTTGCGAAAGCAGGCGGCGAGACAGAGAAGCAGATCTACCGTTTCAACAAGGGAGATACCGATCTGTCCATGAGGTTCGACCTCACCGTTCCGCTTGCAAAGTACGTTGCGAAGAACGCCGGTGAGCTCACCTTCCCTTTTAAGCGTTACCAGATCGGTAAGGTTTACCGTGGGGAGCGTGCTCAGAAGGGTCGTTTCAGGGAGTTCTACCAGTCCGATATCGACATCATCGGTGACGGAGAGCTCTCACTCGTAAACGACGCTGAAATACCGGGTATAATCTACAGGATTTTCACAGAACTCGGCATTACCGATTTCACTATCAGGATCAACAACCGCAAGGTGCTCGGCGGACTCTTCGAGCTCTTCGGTCTCGGCGGCAACGAAGCCGAGGTCCTTCGTGTTATCGATAAGCTCGAGAAGATCGGTGGGGAGGCCGTTAAAGAAGAACTCAGCAGTCTGGGGATCGACATGAAGGCTGCGGGCGAGCTTCTTGAACTGTTGACACACAGGCGTTCAAACGCTGAAACGATCGAGACACTCAGGGCAATGGCAGGCAAGTCGGAGCTCCTTGACACCGGTGTTGACGAACTTGCTACCGTAACCGGGTACATGAGCGGCTTCGGGGTTCCCGATAAGAATCTCCGCATCGACCTTACGATCGCGAGAGGCCTTGACTACTACACCGGCACCGTTTATGAGACAATGATCAACTCACACCCCGAGATCGGAAGCGTGTGCAGCGGCGGAAGGTACGAGAACCTCGCCGGATATTACACAAACCGCAAGCTCCCGGGCGTCGGGATCTCGATCGGTCTCACCCGTCTCTTCTACGTACTGAATGAGAACGGGTGGCTCAGTGAGAGCCAAAGGTACCCTTCGGAAGTGCTCGTCATCCCGATGAGTCAGGACTACACCAGGGCGATCGAAGTATCGGAGTATCTGCGCAGACAGGGCATCAGCACACAGATCTACTTCGAACAGAAGAAGTTCAAGGCGCGTATCGGCTACGCCGACAAGCTTTCAATCCCGTTCTGTGTCTTCATCGGAGAGGACGAGATAAAGGAAGGTAACGTCAGCCTCAAGAACATGACGGACGGCACACAGGAGAAGTACTCGCTTGAGGAGTGCGCGGCTGTAATTAAAAAGGCGCTCGCAGATACAGGAAGTGCAGCGCTTGTGAAGTCAATATAAATCAGAAAGCAAATTCAGAAAAGGAGTAATTATGAAGATCACGTTAAAAGATTCATCAGTAAAAGAATACGCATCACCCATGACGGTGATCGAGATCGCAAAGGACCTTTCGGAAGGTCTTGCGAGAGTTGCCTGTGCCGGCGAGATCGACGGCAAGGTAGTTGACCTCAGAACAGTAGTTGACAAGGACTGCGCTCTGAGCATCCTCACTTTCGATGACGAGAAGGGCAAGGCTGCGTACCGCCACACGGCTTCACACGTTGTTGCCGAGGCTGTAAAGCGCCTCTACCCCGAGGCTAAGCTTGCAATCGGACCTTCGATCGACGAAGGTTTCTACTACGATTTTGATACACCTCCCTTCTCGCGTGAGGATCTTGACAAGATCGAGGAGGAGATCAAGAAGGTCATCAAGGAGAACCACGAACTCAAGAGATTTACTCTTCCCCGCGAAGAGGCCATCAAGTTCATGGAGGAGAAGGGAGAGCCCTACAAGGTTGAGCTCATCCGCGACCTCCCCGAGGACTCCGAGATCTCGTTCTACGATCAGGGCGCTTTCGTGGACCTTTGTGCGGGACCTCACCTCATGACGACCGGACAGCTTAAATCCGTTAAGCTTATCTCATCATCGGGCGCTTATTGGAGAGGCAACGAGAAGAACAAGATGCTCACCCGTATCTACGGAACGGCATTTACAAAGAATGCGGACATGGACGCATATCTGGCACACCTTGAGGATATCAAGCTCCGTGACCATAACCGTCTGGGCCGCGAGATGAAGATCTTCCTTACCGCCGATGTTATCGGCCAGGGTCTCCCGCTCTTCACCCCCAAGGGAACGAAGATGATCCAGATCCTGCAGCGCTGGATGGAGGACCTCGAGGACAACGAGTGGGGCTATGTGCGTACACGTACACCTCTCATGGCAAAGTCCGACCTCTACAAGATCAGCGGTCACTGGGATCACTACATGGACGGCATGTTCGTTCTCAACAAGGAAGCCGAGGGAACTAAGGACGGCAAGGAAGTTATGGCGCTCCGTCCCATGACATGTCCTTTCCAGTATTACGTATATATGAATGAGCAGCGCAGCTACCGCGACCTGCCTTACCGCATGAGCGAGACCTCGACTCTCTTCCGTAACGAGGATTCCGGCGAGATGCACGGACTTACCCGTGTAAGACAGTTCACGATCACGGAGGGACACATCGTTCTTCGTCCCGACCAGGCTGAGGAAGAGCTTACGAGATGCGTTGAGCTTGCAAATTACGTTCTTACGACGCTCGGACTTGCGGACGAAGTTACATACCGTCTTTCGAAGTGGGATCCCGAGAACAAAGAAAAGTATCTCGGAGATGCCGAATACTGGGATAAGACACAGGGCTACCTTCGCGATGTAATGATCAAGAACAACATCAAGTTCACAGAGGAAGAAGGCGAAGCCGCATTCTACGGACCTAAGATCGATATCCAGGCCAAGAACGTCTACGGCAAGGAAGACACGATGATCACTATCCAGCTTGACTGCGAGAGCGCCGAGAAGTTCGGCATGTACTACATCGACGCCGAAGGCAACAAAGCTACTCCCTGGATCATCCACAGAACGTCCATGGGCTGCTACGAGAGAACGCTAGCATGGCTCATCGAGCACTACGCAGGTAAGTTCCCGACATGGATGTGCCCCGAGCAGGTCAGAGTGCTTCCTATCTCCGACAAGTACGAGGAGTATGCCAAGGAAGTTGACAAGAAGCTCAAGGCTGCAGGCATCCGTTCCACGATCGACGCCCGTTCAGAAAAGATCGGTTTCAAGATCAGAGAGGCTCGTATGGACAGACTCCCTTACATGATCGTCGTTGGTCAGAAAGAGCAGGAAGAGGGTCTTGTGAGCGTAAGAAGCCGTTTTAAGGGCGACGA
>JAEEQC010000225.1 GCA_016285135.1 Lachnospiraceae bacterium | reverse complement strand
GTTCGTGAAGATCCTGAGTGCGTTTTGACAGCTCTCGTAGTTCGGATCATTCTCATCGTCCGTCCATGCCAAAAGCACCTCGCCGGGTGCCGAGAAGCAGCAGAAATTGTCCACATGGCCGTTTGTCTCGTCGTTATATACTCCTTTCGGGAGCCAGATGATCTTGCGGACTCCGAGAGTTTCTTTAAGCTTGTTTTCAATCTCTTCTTTTGAAAGCTTCGGATTTCTTCCGGGACTCAAAAGGCATTCTTCCGTAGTGATCAGCGTACCCTCGCCGTCCACGTGGATCGATCCGCCCTCGAGGATGAAATCCCTCATATCTATAGTTTTGTCACCGAGGACCTCACAGAGTTTTTCTGCCACAAGTGCGTCCTTGTCGTAGTCTGTATAGAGGCCGTCATAGTCGCCGCCCCATGCATTGAAGCCCCAGTCCACGCCGCGTCTTTCTTTGCCGTTTATCACGAAGGTCGGGCCGGTATCCCGAGCCCATGAATCGTTCGCAGCGTATTTTATGAAGATAATATTGTGATCTTTCAAGACAGCCGATGCATGCTCAAACTTCCCGGGACTCGCCATCATGTATACCGTCTCACTCTGTGCGATCGCACACGCAACGTTCGCGAATGCTTTTTCGGCTTCGACCCCGTCCTTCCAGGAACCCGGGCGCTCCGGCCAGATCATGAGGCATCCGTCATGCGGCTCAAATTCAGCGGGCATCCTGAAGTTCTTCATTCTATACCTCCGTCAGATCCGAGCCTCGTCTTAAAGTCTTCGTACCCGAATTCCTTAAGGAGCCTGCATTCGCCTTTCTCATCCATCGCGTAGATCGAAGGGAGCGGGATCCCGTTAAAGGTGTTGTTCTTGACCATCGAGTAGATCGCCATGTCATGGAAGTAAAGCCTGTCGCCGGGCTTCTTCTCAGTATCGAAAGAATAGTCCCCTATCACGTCGCCGGCAAGGCATGTGTTACCCGCAAGCCTATAGGTGAATTTCTTCTCGGCCGCCTCACCCGCATAGACGATATCCTGCTGCGAAGACTGTATCGCGTAATTCTCTGAGATCGTCGGGGTGTAAGGCACTTCCAGAACATCGGGCATGTGGCATGCCGCGGAAGCGTCCATTATAAGGATACGAAGTCTGTTCTCAACCACATCGAGGACTTCGCTCACAAGGATTCCGGCGTCGATCGTAACGGCTTCGCCGGGTTCAAGATAAACTTCAATGTTGTATGTCTCGCGCAGGTGTCTGATGAGTGCGATAAGACCGTCGACATCATAGCCTTCGGAGGTGATGTGCTGTCCACCGCCCATATTGAGCCACTTAACGCGCATCAATACATCGCCGAAGTCACGTTCAACAACCCTGACAGTCCTGGCAAGATCGTCAAAACGCTGCTCACACATGGTGTGGAAGTGGATACCGTCGATCTTGGCAAGTACATCGGGAGTAAGATCTTCCTTCTTCATCCCGAGTCGCGAACCGGGAGCGCAGGGATCATACATAGGATGATCCTTCTGCGTTCTGTACTGGGGATTGATGCGGACACCGATGCTCGTTTTACGCCTGACCGCATTATAATGCATGTCAAGCTGAGCTGCGGAGTTAAAGATCATATGGTCGCAAATACGTGCAAGCTCGGGAATATCCTCGCTCTTATATGCCGGAGCGTACACATGATTCTGCTTTCTGAAGGGGCGGGCCATCTCCTCGTATCCGAGACGTGCCTCATAAAGCCCGCTGCCCGTCGTGCCGCTGATGTATTTCGCGATGAGCGGATACTCATCAAATCCGGAGAAGCATTTCTGAGCAAGCAAAATGTGTGCGCCACTCTCACGCTCCACTCTTTTAAGTATCTCAAGATTGTGGATGAGAGCGCCTTCATCTATAACATAACACGGCGTTTTAACATCTGAAAGTTTCATAATTTTGCCTCTCCCCTAAGGCTTTTAACGTCATTCTACAGTTGTAGGATTCTCATCCACCACAAACGGAAGTCCGAACTTCGCAAGCGCCTCCATATAAGGATCGGGATCGAATTCGTCTGTCGTGAAGACGCCGGGCTTCTTCCAGAGTCCCTTCACAACCATCATCGCTCCGACCATCGCAGGCACGCCCGTTGTGTAGGAGATGGCCTGTGATCCGACTTCCTTGTAGCACTCCTGATGATCGCAGACATTGTAAATATAGATCGTCTTTTCCTTGCCGTCCTTCACGCCGGTGAAGATGCAGCCGATGTTGGTCTTGCCGACGGTGCGCGGACCGAGCGATGCCGGGTCGGGCAGCAGCGCCTTCAGAAACTGGATCGGGACGATCTCGGTGCCGTTGAACGAAATCGGCGTGGTCGAGAGCATGCCGACATTTTCGAGACACTTCATGTGCGTCAGATAGCTCTGCCCGAAGGTCATGAAGAAGCGGATGCGCTTGACATGGGGGATATTCTTCGCGAGCGGCTCGATCTCCTCATGGTGCAGAAGGTACATAGCCTTCGGCCCGACCTGCGGAAAGTCGTAGACGCGCTTGATCTCCATCGGCTCGGTCTCGACCCAGTGCCCGTTCTCCCAGTAGGAGCCGGTTGCGGAGGCCTCGCGCAGATTGAGCTCGGGGTTGAAGTTCGTGGCGAACG
>JAEEQC010000224.1 GCA_016285135.1 Lachnospiraceae bacterium | reverse complement strand
AGAGGACATGAAAAAAACGCGCCCAGCGAAATGTTTAGCCCGTCGCATAACTTCTTAATGGTCGAAATTGAAACTTCCCTGCGCTTAGGGTCCAGCAGACTGTAAACAGTGGACGGTGTTACACCGGAAATGTTTGCAAGCTCGTTCGACTTAATTCCCCGTTCGTCACACAGTTCCCTGAATCGTTCAGCAACAGCATCTTTTACCATCATTCTCATCACCTGAAAATATGATAAGAAGTATTATGCGTCTGCGTATATAATTCGGTGATGATATACTTTTCCTGTCTGTAATTTGCGGTGAACTAGAATGCTTTTTACATCAATAGATGCTTCGTGCAGGAGAAAGAAAGCAAAAGTGACCCATAACCCCCGTCCCCCCCAAGGTCCACCCCTGCCTACAACTTTCACGTTGAAACAAAGTTTAAAGTGTTGTATCATGATAACACAGAGAGAACGGATATTAACCACTTCAATGTGAAAGGAGCAGTTATATGGAGATATTGAACGTTACAGCTGAGAACTTTGACGAAACAGTCGGAACTTCCGATGTTCCTGTGCTTGTTGATTTCTGGGCTCCGTGGTGCGGCCCCTGCAAGATGCTCGGACCCGTGATCGAAGCAGTGGCAGCTGAGGCTGACGGCTTCAAGGTAGGCAAGGCCAATGTGGACGACGAAGAAGAACTGGCCATGAGATTCAGGATCGCTTCGATCCCCTGCATGATCCTGTTTAAGAACGGCGCCGAGGCAGACAGACTGATCGGAGCCACGACCAAGGAGAAGATCCTTGCGTTCATTAAGGGTTGAGCGTAAAACAAAAACTGATAATTTCAAAAACGTGATATGAGAAGTCTCACATTTATGGTATTCTATACTGTAAAGAGAGACTTCTTTTTCGTACGAAAAATGTCCCTCGGCATGTTTGATCGTAATAAAGGAAAGTCACCGGCGAAGTAGGACGTGGTCCTTTAAATTGCAAAAACAAAGAAGGGAGCTACATATGGATAAGGTAAAATGGGGAATTTTAGGAACTGCGAACATTGCGAAGAACTGTACGATCCCCGGCATGAAGCAGGCGGAGTGCTGTGAGGTCTACGCAATTGCGGGGCGTGACCTGAAAAAAGCACAGGATTTCCAAAAGGAGTTCGGGATCGAGAAGGCATTCGGCAGCTACGAGGGACTTCTCGAGGATCCCTCGATCGAGGCTGTCTACATCCCGCTTCCGAACAATCTTCACCTCAAGTGGGTGAAAGCGGCTCTTGAGGCCGGCAAGCATGTACTCTGTGAGAAACCGCTCGCTTTGAGCGCCGAGGAAGCACGCGATATGTTCGAGACGGCGCGGAAAAACAACCGTCTTCTCATGGAGGCATATGCGTACCTGCACAGCCCTTATATCAGAAGGCTGAAAAATGATGTAAAGAGCGGTGTTATCGGCGATGTCAATTACATTGAATCTGCATTTTATACTCAGGGATATAAGGAGGATTTCCGCCTTCATAAGGAACTCGGCGGAGGAGCGATGTACGATCTCGGATGCTACTGCACCACTATGATCCTGTCGCTGATCGACTCGGAACCTGATTTCATCAAGGCGGATGCCGAATTTTCGGATCTCGGCGTAGATCTCATGACGGGAGCGATCATCCGTTTCAAGAACGGAGCGCGTGCTGCGTTCAATGTCGGAATGATCCTCGGTGAAGAATCGAATTTCAGGTTTGACAGATTGTACATTCACGGCAGCAAGGGTTCCATCCGTTCGGATGTTGAGTACAACAGAGAGGGAGACGTGGGGTATAAGATTTACACGACCGATGAAGGGATAATCGAAAGACGTATCCATGTTCCCCAAAATTATGCACTCGAGATTGAACAGTTCAGCAGATGTATCCTGTTCGGAGAAGAGCCCAATATCACACCCGAGTTCTCGATAAAAAACTCTGAACTCATGGACAAGATCCTTGAAAGGATCGGATACTTTTTTTAAAGGAGAAAACGATGAGTATTGATCTGAGCAAAATGCCCAAACTCGGCTTCGGACTGATGCGTCTGCCCGAGAAAGACGGAATTATCGACCATGAGCAGGTCTGCAACATGGTTGACAAGTATATGAGTGCCGGGATGAATTATTTCGACACCGCATATGTGTATCACGGCGGCAGGTCCGAAGTGGCTGCGAGGGAGGCTCTTGTTAAGCGTTATCCGAGAGAGTCCTTCATGATCGCCACCAAGCTCCCTGCGTGGGAGATAAAAAAGCCCGAGGATGTCGACAGGATCTTTAACGAGCAGCTTGAGAGGGCCGGAGTCGAGTACTTCGATTTTTACCTCCTCCACTCCGTTGAGGACGGCAACAACTATGACACCTACGAAAAGTACGACTGCTTTAGCTGGGGCCTTAAGATGAAGGCCGAAGGAAAGATCAAGCACCTCGGATTCTCTTATCACGGTACGCCGGAGCTCCTCGTAAAGGTGCTTGATAAGCATCCCGAGACGGAGTTCGTACAGATTCAGTACAACTACATCGACAGGACAAACCCTGTCGTTCAGTCTCAGGCTCTTTACGAGATACTCGCCGAAAGAAAGATCCCAATCATCGTCATGGAACCCGTCCGCGGCGGAATGCTCGCGAAC
>JAEEQC010000223.1 GCA_016285135.1 Lachnospiraceae bacterium | reverse complement strand
CAGTCCCATCGCTTTCGAAAATCCGAAATATACAATGAAAAGCAGTACCATCTGCGGCATCACACGCACAATCTCAAGGTAGATGCCGGTAATAACTGCGACAACCCTGTTTTTTGTGTGCATGAGCATCCCGAGAAGGATTCCGAGCACAATGCTTATGACTACCGAGAGCAAGCTTATCCACAAAGCCACGCCGAGACCTCCGAGGAGTCTCGAAAAATTACTGCCCATAAATAAAACCTCAAATCCCATAAATCCTCCCGCGCATCCGCTTTTCTAATATCCGTCCGGCAACAGATACCGGAAGGATCATGATCATATAAAAGATAACAAGAAGCACGAGTGCTTCGGAAGTATCATAGTAAAGGCCGATAAGATCTTTCGCCGTGAACATGAGGTCCATAAGGCTGATCGCAGAAAAAACACTTGTTTCCTTAAGCAAGAAGATCACATTGGCAACAAGTGAAGGAATCGAGAGTGCAAAGGCTTGCGGCAGCACGATAAGCACAAACAGCTTTGCCCTTCCCATTCCGAGTGCGAGTGCACTCTCTGTCTGTGATACGGGAACCGACTCGAGACCGCTTCTGAGACTCTCGGCCATGTAACTTCCGCCGAGAAGTCCGATCCCGATGATTCCGCAGACTTCTTCGCTTATAGAGAGCCCGATTGCCGGAAGCCCGTAGTAAAAGAAGAACAGTTGCACGAGAAGGGGCGTGTTGCGGAATATCTCGATGTACACACCCGCGATCCTTCTCAAGACCGGAATCTTAAAATACTGTGCCGCCGATGTTATCGTTCCGACAAAGAACGCAAGTAATATTCCAAGCCAGCCGACCCGGAGGGTCAGCCAAAGTGCTTCCGTAAACCGGGGGAGATAAGCCCCCATCACTTCAAAATCCATATCAGTTCCGCTTTCTGTGATCAAATCCCGACACTACGCGTGTCCCCACATTCTGAATGATCCAAAAGATCGCGATCAGCAGTACCACCGTAACGATCATAATATCGGTCTGCCACCTGTAGTAACCGTATCGAACCGCAATGTCACCGAGTCCGCCGCCTCCGACGGTTCCCGACATTGCGGAATACCCGAGAAGCACACCGGTAGTGATCACCGCACCGTTTAAAAGCGCGATCCTTGCCTCAACAACCATGACCCTGAAAATTATACGCAGGTTTGAAGCTCCCATAGCCTTCGCAGCTTCGATAACACCTTCATCGACCTCATTAAGTGCCGACTCAACCACACGCGCAATATATGGTGCGGCGCATATGACAAGCGGCACGATGGTCGCCGTCGATCCGTAGCTTTTTCCGACGATCGCGCGCGTAAAAGGAATCAGGACAATGAGCAGAATAAGGAACGGCACGCTTCGGATGATATTACAGATAAAATCTCCGATCCTGTATATGATCCTGTTGGGGTGAAGTCCTTTCTTTCCCGTTACCGACAGAACAATTCCGAAAGGAAGACCGAGGATGTACCCGAATACGGTCGATACGATCGTCATGTAGAGTGTATCACGAATGCCTTCAAGAAGCATTATAACAGTTTTTTCTTCAAACATCTGTCTGCACCTCCGTCACCGTGAGTCCTTTTTCCTTAAGATATGCGATCATCTCGCTGTTACTCTCCTGTGTTCCCGTAAGACTGAGGATCATTTCTCCTCTTGCCTTTCCACCGACATTTTTCGTGTCGGCGTGCAGAATATTAAGGGGTGTGTTAAATTTAAGAATAGCATTTGCGATCACGGGTTCATATGCGGAATTCTCGTTAAACACTATCCTGATTCGGATTCCTTCCCTGATGATCCGTCCGGTTTCTCCGTTTTCGTCTTCTTTTTTTGCAACGATATCATCCGGTAATACGGGTTCAATACTTTCCACAGGAATATATTTTTCCGGACGCCCGAGGACGAGTTCTTTCGCCGCATCGGATTCCGGATTTTCAAAAATACTGTCGACACTGCCCTGTTCCGCGAGCACACCTCCGTCGATGATAGCCACATTTTTGCATATCTGTGTGACAACCGACATCTGATGTGTGATGATCACTATGGTAATCCCGATCTTTTCATTTATATCTTTAAGAAGTTTTAAGATTGATCTAGTCGTCATCGGATCAAGAGCACTCGTCGCTTCATCACAAAGCAGTATGGAAGGATTGGTAGCAAGAGCTCTCGCGATCGCAACACGTTGCTTCTGTCCGCCGGAAAGCTGTGAAGGATACGCTTTCTCCTTATCCTCAAGTCCAACCGTTACAAGAAGCTTTCTTGCCCTCTCCCTGGCCTCCTTTTTTCCGACCTTTGCAACATACAAGGGAAAACAGACGTTGTCCAAAACAGTTTTCTGTTCAAGAAGATTAAAGCCCTGAAAGATCATCCCGATACGGCTGCGTTCCTTCCTGAGCTGCTTCTGCGTAAGCCCCGCCAGATCCGTTCCGTCGATAAGGACCTGCCCCTCGCTTGGCTTCTCCAGGAAGTTGATGGAACGCACCAGTGTGCTCTTGCCGGCCCCCGACATGCCGATGATCCCATAGATCGTCCCGGACGCAATGCTTAGGTTCACATCGTCCAGCGCTGTCAGTGTATGCTTTTCCGCTTCAAATCTTTTTGTCAGATGTCTGATCTCGATCGTGCTCATTTTTTCTCTCCGTGAATGTCATAA
>JAEEQC010000222.1 GCA_016285135.1 Lachnospiraceae bacterium | reverse complement strand
CGAAAGTATTGTTCCAGTTCCTTGACTTGTAACCGGCCACGCTGACAGGCGGCGAAAATCGAATCGTAACGTTTGCTGATGGTGGCTGGTTTCTCTGCAAAGTTACTCATATTCTGCAAAATGTCAAACCATTCCTCGATCGGAGTCTTCGCCTCTTCCAGCGGTTTAACCCATCTGGGCAGTTCGCACAGGTAGATGGATAGCTGCTGACCATAGAGTTCACCGGAGTCTTGTTCACGGACCTGGAAACGGTACACCAACTGGTCTGTGTCATGTAACAGACGGAAGTTCATGAAGCAGATTACGTACACCGGAACCAACTTGTCATAGCTGTCGCCCGGATTCAGCTGCCGGGCCAGCGACGCTGCACCGTAGTATAGCATGCGGTTACGGAACTCGTTGCTGCCGCACTTCTGCATCTCCACGATGAACTTACGGTCCTTAGTGTGACAGATGACATCCATGATGACCTGCTTGTCATCACCCCGGAGCATGTCCCGCTCATTGGGATCGTACTCGATGTCAATGATCTCTTCCGGAAGGAAGTCGTTCAGGAGTAGCATCAGGTTTTCCTTGTTGTGTCCGAAGACATGTTTGAAGGCCCAATCGCAGAGGAGGTCGATGTACGTGGTGGATGTGATCTGTACGATCAGGTTTTCCTTTTCTTCTTTCGAGAGGTTTCGGCACTTCTCGTACTCGTTCAAGAAAGCCATGAATTTTTGCTGCTGTTCTTTGGTCAGTTTGTTTTCTTGCATAGCATAAATAATTAAAAATTAGTCCGGTCCTCCACCGTGGAGAACCGGACTACAAGTATATGCGAAAATCCCCGAAGAATTGCAATCAAAACAGACAATAATTCGGTACAAACATGCTACAATCGGCTAAAACATAAAAAGTTATCAACAACCAGGCATTGAGATGCCCGATCAGGTCAGTTCTTATGTTTGCAAAGCATTTGAGGTCATCAAGTCTCGAGCGGGGGATAAGCCCGATAAGATCTTTGACGTATTGTATAGAAAAAAGCTACAGTATTTTGGTTATTTTTGAGTGTGAAAAAAAGTAAACACCAAAACTCCGTAGCTTTATGTCACAAAGAAACGAAATTTCCTTCAAAGGAAAAAACATTTACGTCGGAATCGACGTTCATCTGAAGAGTTGGACCGCAACCATCCTCTCTGAATCAATCCACTTAAAGACCTATCGACTGGATCCTTCTCCGGATGTTCTTTACGCATATCTCTCCAGGACTTATCCTGGCGCCATCATTCATTCCGTTTATGAAGCCGGGTTCTCTGGATATAGTGCCCATTGGCGACTCAAAGAGTTGGGGATTGACAATATGGTTATCAACCCGGCAGACGTCCCCACTACGGGAAAAGAGAAATTAAGGAAAACGGACGCAGTTGATAGTGCAAAGTTAGCCCGAAGTCTTCGTAATGGAGAACTAAAACCCATCTATATTCCAAGTCGAACTGCGCAGGAACTCAGGTCCTTGACGAGGTTGCAAGCTTCTGTTACAAAAGATCAGACTCGCATAAAGAACCGGATAAAGGGATATATGCATTTCCTTGGAATCGACATTCCACCTCGGTTCTCCGGAGCAGCCTGCTGGTCACATGCGTTTACTTCGTGGCTTAGTAGTGTTGCGACAGTAACACCCCATGGTAAATATGTCCTAAACTCGCATATAGGCCAGCTAACAACACTACGAGAAGAGAGACTCTCTCTCCTTCGACAAATGAGATCTATGGCCAAAGTCGATCCATTAGCTTCCCAAGTGGCTTTACTAAGATCCATTCCTGGCATTGGAGATATCACAGCACTAAGGCTGATTGCAGAAATCATTGACATAAATCGATTCAAGGACTCGAATCATCTTGCCGGTTTTGTAGGTATCGTCCCCATGTGTGATAAATCCGGCGATGACTCCGCCGAGGATAACGGAGGAATTACCATCCGAGCAAACAGGACTCTTCGAGGTGCAATCATTGAAGCCTCATGGGTGGCCATAAAAAAAGATCCTGCTCTCACATACGCCTATGAGAACTACTGCAAAAGGATGAAGGGGACGAATGCCATCATAAAGATCGCCCGGAAACTCGTCAATAGAATATACTTCGTCATGAAACACCAAGCGGTATATGTACCAAGTATTCTGTAAGATTAATATATATCCCGAGGTAACAACCTTTCCGGGAGGATAACGCTATGTCATGCCTGCGGCTTTGAAGTCCGCTTCTCGGGTCAGTTTGCGTCCTCCCTCCTTTGTAAACTAATAGTTAGAACTTGCGGCTGCTATATCATGTCCGCTCTGGAAAGGCTGTTTACCAAAGGATACATACGTTAGAAGTCATGGACATTATCGAAATGCCCATGACTTCTCATAATCGTTATTAATATGTAATATATTAGTATTTTGCTGATATACAATAAAGTAGTACTAATTCCTTCAAAAATAATCACGTCTGTGCTTGCTTTTCAACTGGAAGGGCATGACGGAGTGATCAGGGCCGGGCATGACGCATTTGAGAACAGGGAATGACCCCTGTTGGGGGTGGCAGTCATTGGCCCGATGGCGCAGGTCAGGTGGTTTTGTGTCGCAGGTCAGGTGATTTTGCGTTGCAGGTGGCGGGATTACCGTCGCAGGTCTGCGTTTTTTGGCTGAACGGGGACGCAAATCGGCCTCTGGT
>JAEEQC010000221.1 GCA_016285135.1 Lachnospiraceae bacterium | reverse complement strand
CCGTCGTAAAGTACCTTACAGACATTACTCTCACCAACGTAGGTATCTCCGCTCTTAGTCGCATATACGGCACGTGTCGCGTTGATATCGGCACTGTTCATGTCGGAGAGGTAGATGATCTTTTCTCCGGCGTTAACGATCTTCGGTGTAGCATAGGGGTAGGTATTTGTCTCAATGTCCCTGAGTGCGTTCGCCGAAGTAACCTTCGCGGTTCTTGCAACTGCTGCACCGGCATTATTGCCGCCCCATGTTCTCTTGGTCTCTGTGTTGTTTAAGTAATCTCTGCTCTCTGCTCTTGGTGCCAGATCGAGCGTCATGAAAGACTCGCTTCCCAATCTGTTCACCTGCATCGAACCTGTCTGTGCGAGGGCATCGATGGCATTTCTGAGATTCTTCTGATTCATCTCCCAGAGGTGCTCTATATTACTGTAATGTCCTGTCTTCTCATCCATCATGTTGAAGCCGACGGAGTAGAAGACCTTTTCATACTCTACGCAGGCGATGCTCGCCACGAACTCGATACCGATCAGTCCGTCGATCCTGAACCTCTGACCGTTGATATTCGGCTCATACGATGTACCGTAGGTCTTATCCGCAAGCTTCACTACATCCTCGCCCTGATGCTCGGAAAGATAAGGTCTGTTGAGCCACTCAAAGGTCATATCAAGACTGATCTGTCCGAAGATACCGAGCTTGAGCGCTACAACTGAGTAGTCGATGCCGACGCCGGCAAATACCTTGATGTACAGGTAGAGCCTGAGCTTTGTGAGGTACTCATTGGCAAGATCGAGGGAGTCGGTCGTGTTGTTCTGATAAGCTGTCGTGATTGCATCCATGCTCACACGTACGGTTCCGCCGAGCTCAACCTCCATGGTGATCGGAACGGGTCCTACCCACATGTTCCAATCCCACTTGAAGCCGAGTCCTCCGCCGGCGTTGAAGCCGCCGTCAAGGACCGTCATGGCCCACTTCTCGTTTTCGAAATCCCAATAGATCAGTGTTTCCATGTAACCGCCGATCTCGTAGGTGACATCGATGTCGCTCTTGACGATGTTGTCCATCGCCTCGGCGATATCTGCCTTCTGGCCGCTCAGCCACTTCTTTGCTCCGCCCCAGGGAAGATCCTGGATGCCGGGTGTATAACCGAAATCCGATCCCTCACCGGGGATGAGGTTCATCTCGACGCCGTTCTGGATCTCGTTGTCATCCATGGTCGAGTAGCTGAAGCTCATGAGACCGAGGAACTTCGTAGGGTCATTTGTAGGTGTGATGTTCATGGAGAGGAGTGCGTCCTCCGAATCCGTGAACTCCATGCTTCCGAGGAGCGAGAGAGCCGCTCCCACAAACTCATCGCCCTGTGACATCCTCTCGCCTGCCGACGCTGAGGAACCGTTCGAGCCGACTGACTTTCCTGCCGACCTGAGGGCCGAAGCAAGGTCCCTGCTCTCCTCGGTCTTGCCTACGCCCACAAGGTTTGCAAGCGCGAAAGGAAGATCCTCTCTTCTTGTGATCGGTTCGTAGTTTTTACGCTTATATTCAAGATAGAGATTCTTCTTCTGACCCTGATCAACACAGCTCTTAATGCTGTCTGCGGTCAGAGTTACATCATACCTGGTGAGTACATCTCTGGCAAAGATCCAGTCATTGGTACTCTGCTTCGAGGTGTCAATGCTGTACGCAACTTTCCTGCCGTCGGAAGTGTAGAGCTGAAGCGAGTAATCATTGATGATCTCCGGTTCCTCGCCCCACCACATAACGATGGTTTCGAGCGTGCTACCGTCAGGATTGCTGTCGGACACGCCGATCCTTCCGGTGTAATCGATCACATTGGTGGTATGACCGTTCGAAAGAGCGATCGTCCTCTGATCAATGATGAAGGGATGCTTTGTGTTCTTCTTATTTTCCCTGAAGGTTACGATGCTGTCACCGCTCTTTACATAGTTGTCCTCGGTCGCATTGGCATCGATCTGAAGGAGTATCGGGTAGTATCCGAGTTTCTCCTGCTTTGTGCTGCTGTCTGCGGCGCTGATGGTGAAGACGTACTTAACCTTGTCCGAGCCGTTCAGAGCTCTCGGGTTTCCTTCCGAATCCGTGAGCTCCCATTGCGAAACGTCCATCGTGATCTTGAGGGCGCCGTCGGGCATGTAGGGTTCAAGGTAATTATCCTTGTAGCCGAAGCTGAGTTCGTCATAGACGATATTGCTGCCGTTGACGGTTTGCTTCTGCGGAGTTCTGAACTGTGATCCCTTGAAGCTGATCCAATTGACCGGGAATGCATTGGGGTCTTCTATCACAGTAAAGCACTCTTTGTTCCTGATCTGTTCATTATCGGCGGAATTATGCTCGTTGAGCACATGTCCCTTTACGATCTCATCATTTACATAAACCGCACCGCGCAGGATCACGCTTCCCGTGTAAGGGGTTCCGTCCGGGTTCTTAAGGTAAACATAGGCGTAAGCGGCCTTGCGGAGTGTTACTAAATTGTAAGGATAAAGCTCGAGCTTGGTCGAATCGCCCTCGCCTGTCCTAAGGTCGCTGTTGTGGATCGTAGCGAGATACTCTTCGTTTCCGCGTACCGACTTGCAGTAAACATCGCTGCAGATGCCGTTCTCCTCGTAGATCGCTGCCTCACCGTTGGCATCGCTCACTACATCACGTCTGACACCATTCTTGTCATAGTAAGTAATGGTTGT
>JAEEQC010000220.1 GCA_016285135.1 Lachnospiraceae bacterium | reverse complement strand
TATCGTGATCGTTACATTGCCCGGCAGGGAGCAGGGGCTGTTGCTCACCCACGAATTCAGATATCTTGCGGGAAGATCGTTGCTGAGCGTACCTGCAGGCCTTATTGACAAGGAAGATTTTAAGAGTGACGATCCGGTCATCAGCGCGGCTGTGCGTGAGATCCGCGAGGAAACGGGGATCGTGCTCGGTCCTTCGGACAAGGTTTCTGTCGTCAATCCGCTTCTTTTCAGCTCTCCGGGGCTCACGGACGAGAGCAATGCCATCGTCTGCGCATATGTGAACCTTTCGGACACATCGGGGCTCAATCCGTTCGGGGCCGAAAAGACGGAACACATAAACGGATATGAGATCGTTTCCGCCGAGAAGGCACGTGAATATGTGACAAGAGGTCGTGACGACAACGGATATTATTACTCCGTATATACATGGATCGCGCTTAATTATTTCTTAAATGCGGCGCAGGTATCTGCGTCTTCGGGAGAACCGGCCGGCGAAAAAGCGGGATCCGGTCATATTGGCGTTGAAGCGTCCGGACAGACCGTGTCCGCAATAGAATCCGAAAAGGAAAATGAGAAAAAACTCAGAAACACGGTCAACAAGATCCTTGATACAAATGATGTCGATTATTTCTTCCAGCCTATAGTCAGTGCCAAGACGGGGGAGATCATGGGTTACGAGGCGCTTATGCGCATGCCCGAAAAATACGGCGTGTCACCGCTGACCCTGCTCAAATATGCAACGCTTGAAGACAGGCTTGACGATGTCGAGAGGATGACTCTCTTCAATGTCATGAAGAAGATGGAAGAGCTCAAGGATGAACTGGGCGACCGAAAAGTGTTCATAAACAGCATCCCCGGCCACGATCTGTCGGAAAAAGATTTTCGCGCTCTTGCGAAAAAATACCGCACTCTTTTCGGCAGAGTTGTCATAGAAGTCACGGAAGAGACCGATATGGCGGAGTCGACGGTCGAATACTTAAGCTCGAGATGCAAGGAGTACGGTTTCCAGGTCGCTGTCGATGACTTCGGAACAGGGTATTCAAACGTGTCGAATCTGCTCAGGTTCCTCCCGGACTACGTTAAGATCGACAGACTACTCATTTCGGACATCCATGCGGATCCGAGAAAGCAGCATTTCGTTAATACCATTATCCAGTTTGCGCATGATAACGGTTTCCTGGCGCTTGCGGAGGGTGTGGAGACGCTCGAGGAGATGAGTACCGCGATACGTATGGGTATCGACCTGATCCAGGGATTCTTTACCGCAAGGCCGGCACCCAGGCTCCTTTATGAGCTGCCCGAGCAGCTGATCAATGCCATAGGCCGGGCAAACCTTGATTCGTCTTCAAACACTTTGAGACAAAAGGTTTATGTCGTTAAGGAAGAAAACAATCTTTCGCTTATAGACCTTTCACTTTATAAATACAATGTTTTGCTGCTCTCGGGTGGTGATATAACGCTTGTCGGCAACCCCGAGTTCTTGTCGGCTGTTTCGATCCGAGTCAGAGACAGATCGCGCTGTCGCCTCACGATACGCAACGTCGGTATAGGTGATATCGATACCACGCCTTGTATCGACCTCGGAAGGGATTCTACACTCACGCTCAATATCGAGGGAAACAATGTTTTCAGCGGCAACGGTATACGTGTGCCCGTCGGAGCGCAGATCAAGCTTGAAGGCAGCGGAAAGCTGACCATTAAGTCCACATATACGAATTCCTACGGTATCGGCAACGACTACCAGTCTCCCTTCGGAAAGATTGTGTCCGAGATGTCGGGAGAACTTGATATCAATATCAGCGGCGAGAACGGAGTCTGCATCGGAGGCGGATACTCAGCAAGCAAGAAGGCGATCGATCTTCGCTCGGGAAAGCTCAGGAGTGTTTGCTCATCTTCGAATTGTGTCTGCATCGGCGCATTTACGAAGAAGCAGGCAGTGTATATTTCGGATATGGATGTCTCTGTCGATGCAAGGATAAACAAGGGTACGATGATAGGCTCAATGTACGGAGATCAGGATACCCATATTTCAAAGACTTCTTTAAAGATCGTCGGAACAGGCAGTCAGGTTACGGGAATCGGCTCTTCCGAACGGACAAGCGGCGTAGTCGCAATAAACGAATGCAGTGTCGACATAGCGCTTAAGGGCTGGACGATCGTCGGGATCGGAGCGGCGGAGGGAAGCTTAAGTGTTGAGTGCAGTCACAGCAGGCTGCTTATGAGCATGGAGGGCAATATCTCCACCGGACTCGGATGCCGCGGCGCGGAGGCTGCCGTAATGATCGACAATGTAACACTCGAGGTCAGCGCCTACTCGGCCGACTGCATAATACTCGGCTGTGCACCCGACGCTTTCAAGGAAAGCCTCAGCAGCCTGAATATCAAACGCGACGGCTTTGTGGTCGAAAAAGACGGCTGGTTTGAGATGCAGTAATTAGTATCTTTACATATTAAACGAATAGTAGTATTATATCCGCGACAACACGGGAGCTTGTGTTTACAGGCTGAGAGGAAGGTGTGACCTTCGACCGTTGACCTGATTTGGGTAATGCCAACGTAGGGATGACTATATTTTTTTGAGTTTTCCGAGGCTGCCCGCAGAAGGCAGCTTCTTTTTTGTGCGATAAACGAAAGACATCTACGCAAACAGGTTTACAAATTTTTTCAGAGGTGTTGATGATGAAAGATCAAAAAAGTA
>JAEEQC010000219.1 GCA_016285135.1 Lachnospiraceae bacterium | reverse complement strand
CATGGGATGTATCACGGCACCGACCGTGACATAAACCACATTGTCCTTAACCTCAAAAACAGGCACATGCTTTTCAAGCGATGCATCAACCGTTCCGGGAACGATCTCCTTCATCTTCTCACCGCAGCACACAACGGGGACACCCGTGTTCTTAACCATGGCAATTATGTTGCCGCAATGCTCGCATTTGTAAAACTTCTGTTCCATAGTAAACCTCCGATCCTCAAACTAAACCTGACTTACTCACCCTATCAACCGAACAGATCCTTTAAACCGCTTGCAAGATCTCCGAGTGCCTCAAGAGGATGTGCCTCATAGTAGTGCTCCTGGCATAAACCATCCTTATAAACTTCATTGTCACACTTCTTGCAGGTTGATGAACCGCATGCTGTGAGCATGCATGCACTGAGAACGAGTGCGAGTACGATCATGATCTTTTTTTTCATGGTTTCTTCCTTTCGTTGACTGTTTTGATTGTCTGTTCTTTGATTGTTTGATTGTTTTTCATCCGTATCTGTACGGATACCCTGATTATACTTTTTTTCGACGTAACACGCAACCAAAGTCTTTTTTTGTCCGGTCATTTTAGCGCTCAAGGACAAAATTTGTATCATAAAAACGCAAAAAATGGATTGTACGGAAGACACGGCACAATTATTATATTATGAGATATGTATATTTAAAGAACAAACAGCATCCAAAGAGGAGCAAAAATGGATAAGACAGTCCGTGAAGCAAAGCAAAGATCATGGATGAAATGGCTTTGGGGGAACATGCAGGGGCACCGCGTCCTCTATGTTACAGCCATTATCATGACCATCGTTTACAACATTATGCAGCTGATCGTTCCGTATTATTCGGGACGTATTGTAACACTGTTTGAAGAAGCGGCCGCTTCAGGCACGTCTCTCACAGACAATCTTGATGAGTTCATACTCAATCTCTCACTCATGATCGGTCTGACGCTTGTCAGGATCACGATCGTTTATTTTACGTGCATGGCTTACGAGTATGTATCCCAGCACGCTCTTTACAAGATCAGGAACTTCCTCTTCGACAAGATCGAGCACCAGGACATGAACTTTTACAACGAGTACCGCACAGGTGACCTTATGACCCGTCTTACAGGTGACCTTGACGCGGTCCGTCACAACGTTGCATGGGTTATCAAGTCCGTAGTCGACAGCTTCTCGCTCTTTATCGCAACCGCTGTTTACTTTTTTATCATGGACTGGCTGCTTGCGCTCTGCGTGCTTTCGATCACTCCGTTCCTTTTTCTTGTCATCCTTCTGTTTAAGAAGGCTTCGGCACAGAAACACCGCATCCTGCGTGACAAGCTCTCAAACCTCAACACAGACGCTCAGGAGAACATCTCCGGTAACCGTGTTGTTAAAGCTTTTGCCCGCGAAGAGTACGAAAAGAACAAGTTTAACCGCTCCAACACCGACTACGCCGAAGCGAACATGGACACACAGCGCACATGGCTACGCTACTTCCCCGTGATTGAAACTTTCGCCAATCTCCTGCCCGTTATCCTGCTCCTTGCGGGCGGACTCTTTATCATAAACGGCAGGATCGGTATCGGCGAATACGTTTCCTTCTCAATGCTTATATGGGCTATCGCCAATCCCATGCGTATGCTCGGTAATATCATGAACGAGTTCCAGCGCTTCGCAGCCGCTTCGAAAAAGGTCATGGAGATCTACAACTCTCAGGCCGGCATCGTCTCGAAAGAAAACGCTATAAGGCATCCCGACCGCTTCAAAGGCCTTATCGAATTCGATCATGTTTCTTTCGGATACGAAGGCGGTGCCGTTCCGGTGCTTCGCGATATCTCCATGAAGATCGAGCCCGGACAGACGGTTGCCATCATCGGTGAAACGGGATGCGGCAAAACATCCCTTATACATATGATCCCGCGATTTTATGACCCTGCTGAAGGGGAAGTGCGGATAGACGGCATAAGCGTCAGTGACTACGAGCTCACTGATCTGCGACACAACATCGGTCTTGCGACACAGGACGTGCTCCTCTACTCCGACACTATCGAAGGCAATATTGCATACGGTGACAGCTCACTCTCACAGGACGAGGTTGTTAAATACGCGCGCTACTCTGCCGCCGAGGAGTTCATAAACAAGATGCCCGACGGCTACGAAACGATCGTCGGAGAACGCGGCGTCGGTCTTTCGGGCGGCCAGAAGCAGCGTATCTCTCTCGCCCGCGCGCTTGCCATCAAGCCCTCGATCCTGATCCTTGACGACACGACTTCGGCTGTCGACATGGAGACAGAAAAGCATATCAGGGATTCACTGAACGAACTGGACTTCAACTGCACGAAGATCATCATCGCGCAGAGGATATCGACCACCAAGTACTGCGACAGAATCTTTGTCATGGGCGACGGCCGTATCATCGAAGAAGGCACACATAAGGAGCTCTGCGAAAAAGGTGGCTACTACGCCAACCTTGTCGAGCTTCAGACCGGACTTGAGCTCAAGCACGGGATCCTGAATGATTCCGGTGTTTGTGACCCGGTATAAATAACTCTCATAAACACTACTTAAGAGCAGCCCTGTAAGTTGGGCGAGGAATAAGAAGCGGTCTGAACCGCTTCTAAAGAGGAGACTAAAATGGCCAAAAGAAACACCTTCAGAGTGGATGAGCAGCTTGAAGAAGAATTCAGCATGAAGCATATCCTGCTCGCCTCCA
>JAEEQC010000045.1 GCA_016285135.1 Lachnospiraceae bacterium | reverse complement strand
CAGTCCTTCTTCGAAGGGATCCTCGACATCGCCCTCTTTAGTCGCGAAAGACTCCTCCTCGTAAGGAATCTCGGTGACGGTGGTCTCCTCGCCCTGAGTAGCGTTCATAGTGGTATCCTCGTAGGGGTCAGCAGTAGTGGTACCCTCGTTAGAGGTGGCGGTAGCAGAGAGCTCCTCCGGGATCTCGAAAGCGCCTGCGATCGAAGAGTCTCCCTCAGAGGTGAAGAAGCCTTCCTCGTCCGAGATCATCTGCTCTCCGTCGAAGGTCTCCTCGTCTTCCTCCTCTTCGTCCTCGTCTTCGGGCGGACGAGGATCGAAGAACTCTTCGAAACCTCTGTCTTCGAGTCCCTGATGAATGGACTCCATGTACGAGTGCCAGATCCGCTCGGGGTACGTGTTTCCCATCAGGTCATCGATCTTTTTAGGCATGTCGCATCCGACCCATATCGCTGTGGTGTAGTAAGCCGTGAATCCGACGAACCATCCGTCCTTTTGATCGTTCGTGGTCCCTGTTTTTCCTGCGCAGGTCACATTCTCAAGACGAAGCTTGCGTCCCGTTCCGCTCTTCATGACGGTCTGAAGGCAGTCCGTCATCATAAGCGCCGCGTTCTTTGCGTAGACACGCGTGGATTTCTGAACCTTCGCGCCGCCGGAGAGCACCGCGCCGCTCGTGTTATCAATGACTGCGTTTCCCCTTGAATCGGTGATCTTCAGGATGCATGTCGGAGTTCTGAACACTCCCTGGTTTTCGATCGTAGCGTAGCCGGATGCCATTTCTACAGTTGTAGTACCGTATGTCAATCCGCCAAGTGCGGCGGCTGGAACATAGTCCGATTCGACTATATGCTCAAATCCCATCTTTTTGAGATAAGAAAGTCCTTTTTCTATACCGTTCTCGCAAAACAGCTTCCATGCGACCGTATTCTTCGAAGCCGAGATCGCGTATCTGATGTCGATCTCTCCGGAATAAACGCCTCCGGAATTTCGGGGGCCTCCCGAAAACCTCTCGTCCACGACCGGGTCGTCGGGATAGTAACCCAGTTCGAATGTGGGCGTGTAAACTATGAGCGGCTTTATGGAGCTTCCGGGCTGCCTCGGACTTTGATAAGCTCTGTTTAATGTATATCCGACCGTTTCGTCACTTCGTCCTCCGACGATCGCAACCACGAATCCGGTCTCATTATCGATGCAGGTTCCCGCGGCCTGAAGCTTGTAAACCCCGTCTTCGGTCATATCCGTGAATGAGGCTGTTTCCTCGTCGATCGCTCTCTGGAGCTCCTGCTGTTTGACGGGATTAATTGAAGTATATATCCTGTAGCCTTTCAGGTAAAGGTCGTGGCGAACCCTGTAGTATTCTTCTTTGTATGCTTCGTCATAGAGTTCTTTGTCAGAGTCACCGGAGAAGGAGTTTCTGAGCACGAAACCTTCCGCCTGCATCAGGCTTCGGACGACGCAGTTATATGCGAAGGTTTCCTCATAGTCGTAAGAGAACTTCGAAGCTTCGTTCAGAACGATGCGCTCCTTGAGGGCTTTATCATAGGCGTCACTGTCTATAAAACCGTTCTCGAACATCTGCAAAAGAACGCTGTCACGTCTTTCAAGCGCTTTGTCGGGGTGCTTGCGCGGGTCGTAAAGCGAAGGGCTGTTTGGGATGCCGCAGAGGTACGCGAGCTGCGACAGCGAAAGCGTGCCGGCGCCCGTACCGAAATATCCGATCGCGGCGGTCTGGATGCCGTAGTAGCCGTTCGCGAAATAGATCGTATTCAGGTAAAACTCGAGGATCTGCTCCTTGGAGAACTTCTTCTCAAGCTCCGAAGCGAGGAAGATCTCGCTGACCTTTCTGTCGACCGTCTTCTCGTTCGAGAGGAACACTCCGCGGGCAAGCTGCTGCGTGATCGTACTACCGCCCTGCCTGATCTCGCCGTCGTTCTCGAGGTACGCGAGCGCGGCTCTGGCGATGGCGTAGATATCATAACCGCTGTGGCTGAAGAACTTACGGTCCTCGGTGGCGAGCATCGCGTTCACGGCATCCTTCGGGATCCTGTCGTATTCAATATAGTACGAGTTCTTCTCGTTCCTCAGCTCCTGCATCACGGTTCCGTCCGCGAAGTAACAGATGGAGCTCTCGGTACTCTTGAACTTGTCTGCCGTGATCCCGGCGACCGTGACCTTCGCCATGTCCCTTAGCTCGAGGAAGTGCTCGCCGTACGCAAAATAGAACCAGATCCCGACCGCAAGAAACGCCAGAAAGGCAAGCCCCAGTAAAGCCAGTATTGTGCGTGTGATCACAAATCTGACCTTGCCGCCCACGGTCCTGTCCTTAAACTTCCTGCGCGCCAAAACGTTGCCCTCTCCATCTCAATCATCTTTCTTATAATCTTATCAGAACAGTGTTCTTTTTCAAGTGAGGTGCCATTCGTTTATCCATGATTTCCCTCTTGTCAAGTACTTTTTTCATCCGTTCGGAGCACTTTTTTTCCGTTCGGAGCACTTCTTATTGACTTTTTTCTGACTTTTGTATATGGTCGCCTTGTGATTCACATATTTATTGTTCGGACAAACAATTTACACTTAACATCAGACACCTATGTTTAACAGTACCAAACCATTTTATACGAACATAATGGTATTATAACAGCAGAAGCGCCGGCATCACGTCGGCGCTTCCTTATAGCTTCTTTATAGCTTTTTACAGATCACAGTTTCCTACTGTTCTCGGGAACGGCTCTACGTCACGGATGTTGCCCATGCCGGTGAGGTACATTACGCATCTCTCGAAACCGAGGCCGAAGCCTGCGTGGCGGACACTTCCGTACTTACGAAGGTCCATGTAGAAGCCGTAGTCCTCTTCCTTGAGGCCGAGCTCATTGATGCGGGCTTTGAGCTTGTCGTAGTCGTCCTCTCTCTGGCTGCCGCCGATGATCTCGCCGATGCCGGGAACGAGGCAGTCAACCGCTGCCACCGTCTTGCCGTCGGGATTGAGCTTCATGTAGAACGCCTTGATCTCCTTGGGATAATCGGTCACAAAGACAGGCTTCTTAAAGATTTGCTCGGTGAGGAATCTCTCGTGCTCGGTCTGGAGATCGCAGCCCCAGAATACCTTGTAGTCGAACTCATCGTTGTGCTTTGAAAGAACGTCTATAGCCTCTGTGTAGGTGATCCTTCCGAAGTCGGAGGTACGAACATTCTCAAGTCTCTCGAGGAGTCCCTTGTCGATGAATTCGTTGAAGAACTTCATCTCCTCAGGTGCATGCTCGAGCACGTAGTTGATGATGTACTTGATCATGCTCTCAGCGAGAACCATGTCATCCTCAAGATCGGCGAAAGCGATCTCGGGCTCGATCATCCAAAACTCTGCCGCATGGCGCGTCGTGTTGGAGTTCTCAGCTCTGAAAGTAGGTCCGAATGTATAGATGTTGCGGAATGCGCACGCAAATGTCTCACCGCAGAGCTGTCCGCTTACGGTAAGGTTGGTGGGCTTTCCGAAGAAATCCTTGCTGTAATCCACAGCGCCGTCCTCAGTCATGGGGATCTCGGCGGGATCAAAGGTCGTTACCCTGAACATCTCGCCTGCACCCTCGCAGTCACTGCCCGTGATGATGGGTGTGTGCACATAAACGAAATCACGCTCCTGGAAGAAGCAGTGGATCGCATGCGCGATGAGCGAACGAACCCTGAACACTGCCTGGAAGGTGTTCGTGCGGGGACGAAGGTGTGTGATGGTTCTGAGGAACTCAAGCGAATGTCTCTTCTTCTGAAGGGGATAATCGGGAGTTGAAAGTCCCTCGATATCAACAGTCTCAGCCTGGATCTCGAAGGGCTGCTTTGCTTCGGGTGTGGCAACAAGCTTACCCTTAACGATGACAGCCGCACCGACGTTGAGCTTGCAGATCTCGTCAAAGTTTGCCTGCTTGTCCGAGAACACTACCTGAAGTGTCTCGAAAAACGTTCCGTCGCTGATCACCATGAAACCGAAGGTCTTGGAATCACGCACACTTCTGACCCAACCGCCGACACTGATATCGCTGCCGATATACTTGTCTCTGTTTCTGAATATCTCTCTGATGCTAATAAGGTCCATATTCCCCTCCTAGTATTCCAAAAGATCATGATCACGTCTTGATCCTTTTTCGCATTTCAATAATTTAGTATATTAACAACTTTTTCCACATTATGCAAGGATTTCAACACATTATAGCATCCTATTTTTCACTATTCCTACCCCCATCATCAAGGTCACGCAGAAATGTTCTACGCAGCAGATTAATCATATCCAATTATTCTATATGTAAATAGGCTCCGACGCGCCATTCTGCTCCCTTTCTACCCCCATCATCAAGGTCACGCAGAAATATATCACGTAGCGGATTTTTCAGATCTAATTAATCGTATGTAAATAGGCTCCACCGCGCCAGCCTGTAACTTCCGGGCTCATATAAGACGTCAGCACTTAGCGCCGGTATTTTCGGCGCTTAGTACTGCTACGTCTTATCTGAAGTGAGAACGTGCCCGGACAGTTACACGGCTAGGCAGGTGGAGCCGTAAGCAGTATTTTTGAATTAGTTATAGCATTGCGTTATTCCACTGTGACCTTGATCTTCGCCGTCACTCCATTGAGGGAGTAAACACGTATATAACACGTTCCCTTCCCTACCGTCGTGATCTTACCGCTCGCGCTGACCTTCGCCACGCTCGTATCGGTGGACTCGTATCTGAGGTCAGCTGCGGAAGATGCAAGCATTTTCTTTTTCTCGTCCTCGAGCTTGACATCAGCCTTAATCTTGAAGGTCTTTCCGAGTGTCAGGGTCTTCTTGGTCTTGCTGAGCTTGATGAGCGCAACGTTCGTGTACTCTGCGTTCTTAGCTCCGGCAACGTAGAGCGTGAGGCTCTCACCGAGCATAACCGGCTTGCCGTCCTCGGTCTTCATCGCAACAACCTTGAACTTAAGGTTCTTGGTCTGATCGATCTTCTTTCCGCCGATCTTCTTGGTGCTGAACTTCGTTGCATCCTCAACCGTGACAGGCTCGGTCTTCTCGAAAGGATCGCCGTAATATGCTACATATACGTTATAGTACTCTGCGTCCTTAACCTTGCCCCATGTGAACGAAAGCTTGCCGTTCTTCTGGGTTGCGCCGATCTTCTTGTCGAGCTTCACTGCGTTGGCCTTGCGCTCTGCAGCAGGAGCCTTGACGGTCTTGACCTGCTCCTCTTTCTTCTCCTCGGGAGCGGGCAGAGCGGTCTCTTCCGTCTGCTCTGCAGGTGTTACGGCTGAGCCGCCGCCGGGGTTAGGTGAAGGGTTAGGACCGGGCTGAACGGGATCGACGTAGGTGATGTTGACAACATACTCTGCCGTCTTGCCGCTGTCGGCCGTTACTGTAACGGTCAGCTTCCTGATGAGGATCTGAGGCTCGGCCTGAACGGGCGTACTCTGGTGACCGAGGCTCACGTCACGCTTTGCAAGAGTAAACTTCTCGTTGATCAGGTTGCCGGTCTGCGAAGACGTTCCGTTGTCTGCAGTAACCTTAACAGTCGAGTAAGGGCTCTTAGCGGAAGCGATCACTGTCGAGACAATATCGCCGCCGATATCCTCCTTGTTGATCTTTGCTTCCGCAACAAACCTTCCGGTTCCGTCTGCCTTGAAGCTCTTCTCATTAATGCCTATCTCTGAGAAGCTTACGCTTCCGAGCTCGGTATTGTCGGAATCAAGCTTGAGGTTCGTGTATGCGACATCCACGGAATAACCGGTTTGGTTAAAGGTGAAGGTCTCGGTTGCGGTCTCCTCTCCACCGAGGGTGATGAGACCGTTTGCAGATCCGGTGAGCATTAGGTATGCGCCGTAGGGCGAAACATATCCGGTCTTCATAACCGCCGCTCCGGCATTCATACCGGTACGCGATGTGCTTCCTGTGTAGCTCTGCTTCTGCTCGATGACCTCACCTGCTTCGTTCTTGAGCGAAACGATCAGGTTACCTGTCGTTGTCGAAGCAAGGCTTGCGTTCTGAATGTCCACGGTGACGATGGTCTGTCCGTTACGGATCTCCATGTCGTTCGTGATAACGACGTCCTTGCCGGTACGTGCCTGAAGGTTATCGCACGAAACCATAGCCGAGTTGTTGCTTACATCCGGCTCGGGGCAGGACTCGTAATCGTGTGTAAACGCATTGTACTCGAGTACGTTTGCCGCAATGTAGATCGGGATGCCGGCCTCGGGGATCGTTGTGACGTTCTGACCCTGCAGATACGTTCTTACATCAAACTCTACGAGCTTGCTGTAGCCGCCGTTGTCGATCATCTCAAGTTCGGTTCCGTTATCGATAACAAAGGAAGAGATACCCTTGATCTCGTTCCGGAGCGTCGCATCGGTATAGAAGCTGATGCCGACCTGACGATTCCTGCTGTTACCGTATCCCTTGTAGAGGAGAGCGTCGGAAGCGTTGTTGAGCTTGATGAGGATCTTACGCTTGCCGTCCTTCTCCTCAACAACCTTGGCCGATGTAACCTCTATGTCGGGGTAGTCAAGCAGCAGCCTTCCGCTGACGCTCTTTTGCTCTCCGCTCTTATCAAACTCCGCTGTAACGGTCCAGTCAGCATCCGCGAGTGTTGAACCTGTGTTGTGGTCCGCACGGAGTACAAGTACGCCGCCGGGCATAAGGCCTATGTTGTTATAAGCAGTAACCTCGTTTCCGATCTTTATCGAAATGTTCTTTATCTTGTCGATACCGTCGTTTCTGAGTGCGTACTGTACCGACATCGAAGAATTGTTTCTTACCATACTCCTGTCGAAGTGTGCCGACGTCACGGTGAGCTTGTTCTCAAGGACCTCCGTTACACGGTAGAGGTTCGAAACAGCCGAAGGAACCGAGTAGGTTATGGTCTGACCGTTCTTCGTCATACCCGTCTTGCTTACGACACCGTTCGAACCGTAGGTTGTTCCGAGGACAACCGCCTCGATCTTGCCCGCGTCCGTTCCGATAACGGTATCAAAGCTGTCGATCAGCGTTCCGTCGGGCATCTCTGCCACATTCACAACGCTTGTCACACCGGTCGAGCCGTTCTGTGCGTCATAGAACATGACTGCCTTGAGGACATCGTACTCGGGAGCGTCCGCTGCGGTAACGGGAGTGGCTCCGGCCTCTCCGTTAATCTGCTTCGTATTGCCCTGTGCACGCTCAACCCACGCTATTCCGAGTGTTTCGAGAGTGTGACCTCCGCCAACGAAACTGAAGTTCGAGGTAACGTTTACGCCGCTGCCGCCCGCTGTCTGCGAGAGCGAACCGGGGATCCTGCCGACGACTTCACCGCTTCCGTTAAAGTCAACCAGGCAGATATCGGCGCTCGATGACTTCGTTGCACCCGATTCCTGAGCCTGAGCCTGAACCTCGCTGCTGTACCAGGCGAGAACGAATTCTTCCTGTCTGTCGACTGTTACCGCTTCTATAGCGGGATTCTCGTCAAGCCTTGCATTGTTTGTTACACGGATATTCTTTACTACTGTACCGTCGGGTTTGATCACTGCGTAAACGATCTCTCTGTCATCGGTCGTAACATCACTTCCGTCAGTATCAAGGGTGTAAGCGATGGCTGCAGTTCCGTCTGTGAGCATTGCGGAATCGAGTCCCTTGACGTTACCCGACGAACCGTTGTAGACGGTGTAGGTTTCATTGCTCCATGCCGATCCGTCATAGAACCTGCACTTGATGGTATCCTTCTTGTTGAAGTCAGCAATGTTTATGGTTCCTTCAGCGCTCTCATCAACAGCCACGCTTCTCCATGCAACCATTGCCTTGCCGTTACGGGTTGCAGCCGCGGGAGCCACGTCGGCGCCCGTATTGTTTGTAAGTCTTGTTGTCGCAGGATCTCCCACTCCGTTAAAGACCGAAGCAAAGATCTCAGTACCGTTAAGACTTACCATCTGGTCGATGTTGCTGAGTGTCTGACCCGCAAACTTGCCGTTGTCAACCATTCGGCGAACCCATGTTGCAACTGTAAGGCTTCCGTCGTAGTCTGTGTCGAGCTGGGTATCACCGTAGCCGGCGTCTGTTCCCGGCGTTCCGCCGTAAAGCACCTTACCTGCGCTGTTTTCACCGACGTAGGTATCTCCGTTCTTTGTCGCATAAACGGCACGTGTTTTGTTGATGTCCGCACTGTTCATGTCGGAGAGGTAGACGATCTTGTCGCCGCCGCCCACGATCCTCGGGTTAGCGTAAGGGTAGGTGTTTGTCTCGATACCCCTAAGCGCGTTCGCGGAAGTAACCTGCGCGGTCCTTGCGACTGCCGCACCTGTGTTGTTACCCCATGTTCTCTTTGTTTCTGTGTTGTTTAAGTAGTCCCTGCTCTCTGCTCTGGGTGCCAGATCAAGTGTCAGCAGAGACTCGCCGCCGAATCTGTTCACCTGCATCGAGCCGGTCCTGGTAAGAGCATCGATGGCATTTCTGAGATTTTCCTGGTTGCGCTTCCATAGCTCTTCAATGTCGTTGTAATAGCCCGTCTTCTGATCCATCATGTTAAAGTTGATGGAGTACAGAACCTTCTCATACTCTATGCAAGCGACACTCGCCACGAACTCGAGACCGATCATTCCGTCGATTCTAAACCTCTGACCATTCAAGTTCGGATCTTGCCATGTTCCATAACCCGGAGCCGCCAGCTTCTTTACGTCATCACCCATATGCTCTTTAAGGTAAGGTCTGTTAAGCCACTCAAAGGTCATATCAAGACTGATCTGTCCGAAGATACCGAGCTTGAGCGCTACTACGGAGTAGTCGATTCCGACACCCGCGAATACCTTGATGTAGAGGTAAAGCCTGAGCTTTGTAAGGTACTCGTTCGCAAGGTCGAGTGTATCTGTTGTGTTGTTCTGATAAGCTGCCGTGATCGCATCCATGCTCACACGAACAGTTCCGCCAAGTTCAACCTCCATGGTGATCGGAACGGGTCCTACCCACATGTTCCAGTCCCACTTGAAGCCGAGTCCGCCGCCGGCGTTGAAGCCGCCGTCAAGGACTGTCATAGCCCACTTCTCATTATCGAAATCCCAATAGATCAGGGTTTCCATATATCCGCCGATCTCGTATGTGATATCGACGTCACTCTTGACGATGTTGTCCATCGCATCCGTAAGATCGGCCTTCTGACTGTTCAGCCACTTGCTTGCTCCGCCCCAAGGCAGATCCTCAATAGCGGGTGTGTAACCGAAATCCGATTCCTCGCCGGGCAAGAGGTTCAGCTCGACACCGGTGTCTTTGACCTCGTTGTCATCCATCGTCGAGTAGCTGAAGCTCATAAGTCCGAGGAACTTCGTGGGGTCATTCGTGGGTGTGATGTTCATGGAGAGGAGTGCATCCTCCGAATCCGTAAACTCCATGTTTGCGAGGAGCCTGAGTGCGGGTCCTACGAATTCATCACCCTGATCGTTTGCTCCCGTCGCCGTAGAACTGTTCGTGCCGACCGACTTCCCTGCATTCTTAAGAGCCGAAGCAAGGTCTGCGCTTTCCTCGGTCTTGCCGACACCGATAAGGTTTGCGAGAGCGAAAGGCAGATCCTCCCGTCTCGTGATCGGTTCGGAATAACTACGCTTATACTCAAGATACAGGTTCTTCTTCTGACCCTGACCGATACAGCTCTTGATGCTGTCCGGAGTCAGCGTGACATCATACTTGGTAAACATGTCTCTCGTGAAGATCCAGTTGTCGGTAGTACACTTTGATGTTTCGTAGTCATATGCCACTTCCCGGCCGTCAGCGGTGTAAAGCTGAAGCTCGTATGTATTGCCGGGGACGCCTTCCTTCGATTCGCCCCACCACATAACGGTTGTTTCGAGCACGCTGCCGTCAGGGTTACTGTCGGACACGCCGATCCTTCCGGTGTAGTCGATCACGTTGGTGGTATGGCCGTTTGAAAGTGCAACAGTCTTCTGCCCGATGATGAAGGGATGCTTTGTGTTCTTTTTGTTCTCCCTGAAGGTTACGATGCTGTCACCGCTCTTTACGTAGTTGTCCTCTGTCGCAGTAGCGTCGATCTCGAGGAGGATCGGATAGTATCCGACTATCTCCTCGTGGGTGCTGCTGTCTGCGGCACTGATGGTGAATACATACTTAACCTTATCCGAACCGCTCAGTGGTCTTCCGAGTTCCCACTGGGAAACGTCCATCGTGATCTTGAGGGCGCCGTCTGACATGTCGGGTTCAAGGTAATTATCTTTGTAGCCGAAGCTGAGTTCGTCATATATTATGCTGTAGCCGCCCTGAACATCCTTCTTCGGTGTTCTGAATTGCACACCCTTAAATTGGATCATAGTACTAAAGATTGCACCGGTGTCCACATAATCTGTGAAACACTCCCGGTTATTGATCTGTTCAAGGTCTGCGGCATATGAATTACTGAGTATATGTCCCTTTACGATCTCATTATTTACGTAGACCGCACCGCGCAGGATCACGCTTCCTGTGTAAGGTGTTCCGTCGGGGTTCTTAAGGTAAACGTAAGCATAAGCTGCCCTTCGGAGCGTTACAACGTTGTAGGGATAAAGCTCAAGCTTGGTCGAATCTCCCTCGCCTGTCTTAAGGTCGCTGTTGTGGATCGTAGCAAGATACTCTTCATTTCCGCGTACCGACTTGCAGTAAACATCGCTGCAGATGCCGTTCTCCTCGTAGATCGCTGCCTCACCGTTGGCATCGCTCACTACATCACGTCTGACACCATTCTTGTCATAGTAAGTAAGGGTTGTCTCAATCTGAGGGTAGCAACGGAAGAGGTAAAGCCTGTTCTTAAGCGTCTTTACCGAAACCTCGAGTGAATCCTTCATGCCTGTGAGGACATGCTCTGCGGTAACGGTCACGGGCTTGTCAGTGTCCTTTAATCCCGAGAGCAGGAGGTCCGTTCCGGGACGGTAGGAATCGTACGAAAGCTTCCTTATATCCTCGTAAAGTGAACCCTGTCTGTAATTGATCGTAACAGCGGCATTATTGTCGCTTGCCCATGCGAGCTGATCCGAAAGCTCTGTCCATGCGTACTCGCCGTAGTTAGCCGAGATCACGTTACGGAGCGAGATATCACCCTTGAGGGCGAGGATCTGATCCTGCGTCATGTTGCTGATGACAGCCGCATTGTCCATCACGAGACTTGATGCCGTCGAGCCATCGCCCGAGATAACGGTACCTGTTGCCTTGCCCTTCTTCTCCGTGTCGTTAGCTGTCGGCTGGATCCAGATCTTGAGAGCCGCCTCGTCATAAACATAAAGCAGGAACGAGTCGTAGCTCCATGTTCCGGAGGTGCCGTTCTTGGCCTTGACCGAAACAGTGTAGACCTGTCTGTAGCCGTTCTTGTCGGAAGCCGAAGCATTGAAGCCGAGACTGCCGAGTGTATAGGTTCCCCTGTAATTACCCTGTCCGTCTCCCACGCCGGGGTTGTTTGTCTTGTAGATCTCTGTTCCGTTTTTCGCGATGCTCATCTCAAAGAGCTCTGCGGCATTTGCCGAAGAAAACTTCGCGAAATTCTCAATATTCCACTCAATTCCCACATTCCCTGCGGTGTCGAGTATGTAGTAGTCAGTGAGACCCGTGAGGCTGACCTTTGCGGGGAGTGATTCAACGGACGCCTTTACTTCGCCCGAATATGTTATGTCATGGTACTGTGTGCTCACCTTGATCACGAACTCATTGATCCCGTTCTCTTCGTATGTATACGCAAGATACTCCGCAGGGATCGATGCCTGCGAAACGGGATCCGCTTTGGTACCCGAAACCGTTGTGGTATAAACGGGTGTTCCGGTTGAATCAGTCGCGCGGTAAAGCTTGACAGTAAAGACAGTGGGAGTCGTTCCGTTCTGAGCGCAGATGTTTGAGCTCCAGAACACGGTAAGTCCCTGTCCGTCCACGATGTCGTATGCAAGGTCGGGCACCTCAAAGAAGGTCTTGTTGCCGCTGTCGAACTTGAGCCTCCCGACTTCTTTTGTCAGAGTTTTTCCTTCGGCATTGCCGTTATAAGCAATAACGCTTATGACTGTCTCCCCGGTTTTTCCTGTAGGGCTGATCCTGCCGTCTGCCGAGATCACCGCTACCGAGGTGTCGCTGCTGACCCATGCGAAATCTGCGGTGCTGTTCGCGGGATTACCATAGGAATTGATGTATGTAACCTTTTTAGGGTTACCGTAGGTATACTCACCTGCAGCAAGAGCGAAGGATGCCTTTATAACAGGCTTATCTTCACTGTAGATAACCTTGTTGCTCGAGTCGTTGTACACGTAGTCATCCGTGCCGTTTGACTTCTTAACAGAAATCTCTGCCGTCAGATCGGCTTCCGTGACGAACTTAACGGAAGCCACAGCGTCACCGCCGATACCGATGTTCTGACCGTTATACTTGCCGATAACGGGATCGTATTTTGAATTCAGCTGATCGGTCGTTGCCCCGGCCGGAAGATCTGTTCCGTTATCGAGATAGAGCTCTGCGATGTAATAAACGGTTGCTCCCGTATTGTTTTCGGGGATCGCGATATCGCCGGTTGTGAGCTTGCCGCCGGTGATGGTTTCGCCGACAGATTTAAGTCTTATGTATCCCGAATCGTACGGATCGGCAGCACCCACCGAAACGATCCTTGCGCGGAGTGACTTAGCAAAATGCTCAGTGCCTTCCGTTACAAAGTCTGCCGCAAGCCATGCCGTACGGTTGGAATCGGTTGTCACATCCACAGTAACATTAACCTTGGGCTCAGCGATATTGGTGTTGTCTGCTTTTAAAGCAAAGCTTGTGAATGTGTTCTTCTTTACATTGTTATCGATCCCGAATCCTGTCGGAGCAAGTGTCAGGGTTTTCTGTGAGTACACATTGTCGACATAGTTCGAAATGTTGCTGAACGCTTTTCCGTCAAGGTTTTCAACAGTGAATTCCGAGATCCTGATGCCGGAATCTCCGTTCTCCCGAACCTCAAACAAAAATGTCTGGATGTTTGAAGGTGTAGCGTTCGAACCGGTGCTTTCACAAGGAGTCAGGTACTTTCCGTTAACCTTCATCCTCGCATTTGCCCTTGCGGGCTCGGAGTACCTGACCGTAATGGGGATCAGCTCTCCCGGGTGGAACTCACGTGCAGGCACGTCGATCGACTCGATCTTCGGAGCCTCTGAGCGCGAGAACTGCGCTGTGATATTGAACTTGGTTCCGTAGAAAGCATAGAACTCCTGACTCTTGTTCGGATCATCATTGATCACTCCGGGGTAAAACTCCGCAAAATAGTCGGGTGTCCACTCACGCCACTCGGTCTGGGTTAACTGATTGTTTGTATAAGCCTCATAACGGTGCACCTTGTTATAGATAACAGACGATACCATCGTCCACTGGAAATGGTTTGTGGGCACACCAAGCTGGATGGTATGTATCTTACTGATGTTCTTTCCGGCCGATATCAGAGACTCATCCGGAGCATTCAAAGCGCCTGTTTTTTGCTCCTCTGTAACGATCTTAAGGGGATAGTAAGCAAAGCCTCCGTCAAAAGTGATGGAACTGATCTCGTCACCCTTGCTGATCGCAGCTCCGGTTGAAACACGTGAGAGGTCCTGTCCTCCGACCGGCAGAAGATTCTCTTTATCCCACGAAGAGAGGTTCGTTCCGTCGGGACGGTATCCGCGGGAGTAATTATACCAGTCATCACTCGAGCCGTTTTTCCTTACGATGAACTCCCATGTGGCGGGCTGGATAAGCCTGCTGCTCGTTATGTCGAGTGTTTTTGTCCCTATGTTTCCGAATCCGTTTTCATTTCTTTCAACATTCACAACGACATCATCTGTGGGAATCTGAACGCTTACTCCGTCCGGATCGTTTGCCGCATGTATCTCAACTGTTGTCTGAGGGTTTTCCAAGCCCCACATGGCGGTATTTTCACCACTGTAGCCGAATATCACGCCTCTGTCCCCAAACTGGTCCTGAGGAGTGTTGTACCTGATTCCTGTTCCGTCCTTGGGATGATCAAACGCAACATTATCAACAAGACCCCACTTGATCAGAAGCTGCTGACCGTCACTGAGTTCTACGGTATCGCCCTTTAACAGTTCCGGGTCATGTTCTTCGAGATGATTGACGGGTTTACCGATTCTTTCTCCTGTAGGCTGTCCGTTTGAATCAAGCACATACTCCATCACCGTTTCGGTCCTGAAGGTGCCCGCAGGGCGGAAGAAAGCATCGTCCGGCACACCTGTTGAACCCGTGATGTTAAAGCTGATACATTCGGGCATAGTTCCGGGTGCAGTCGAGCCCTTGCATTCTACAAGCATTCCGAGAGCTTCGCTGTCTGCTCCCGTCTCATCCGTAAAGAGAGCGTTCTTGATCTCATAGCAGTCAAGGACAAAGAAAGTCTTCTCGGAATAAACAGGGTCGACATCCGCCATGGGATCAACTCTGTTGGCTGATACTTCAATTGTTCCTGTTGCCGTTCCGTTAGAATCGGCTGTAAGCGTCTTTTCTTTCACAACACCACTGTCGGCAACGCTTCTGCTACCCGAAAGCGCCTTGTACTTAAAAGTAACCTGCTGCCCCTGAACAGCACCCGTGAGGCTGACGCTGAAACGTGCAGTAAAATCCAGCACGTCGTTCTGTTCGATCGAGCTCTCATCAAGCGTCACCGTTACTCTCGCGTCATGGCTGACATCGCGGGCACCGGTGATGTGACCTGCATTGTCATTGCTTGCGGTGCGCAGAAGAATAC
>JAEEQC010000218.1 GCA_016285135.1 Lachnospiraceae bacterium | reverse complement strand
ATAAGCATAGCCGTCCTGGCAGTCATAGTGGTTGCCATACTGTTCGGGACGGGTGTGGTCGATTTCGGCAAAAAAGGCACCGGGGACACCTCCCCCACACCGACTCAGACCGTCGGAGAGGGAGAAAATGCGCTGCAGCCCGGAAACGATCAGGGCGCTGACTCGCAGACCGACGACCCCGCTACCAAAATCCCCGAACCAATCGGACCGGGGAAATACACATGTATCATCAGAGCAGTCGACCTTGATTCCTGCAGGATCGAGCTTTACGACACGGACTCCGGCTCGGATATCGAATTCACCTATACGGCAGCAACCGACATCCGGACATCCTATGGTAAGGTGATCGGTGCCGCGCTTCTCAAGGTCGGCGATATAGTGGTGGCCGAGACTGCCGACGGATCGAAGCTTGATTCCCTCAAAGGCAGCAACGATTTTAAGACTCACAAGGACGTGATGCGCTTCACGGTCGATGCCTCCATCGGCAGGCTGACCGCGGGAAACAATGTCTACAAATACGACGACAGGATACTCGTCCTCGACGGGGAGCGCTTTATCGACATGAGCGATCTCGACAGTCTCGATGTGCTCTCGCTTTTCTACCGCGACAACACTATATTCTTCATCAAGGTTGTTTCTTCGCACGGCTTCCTCTCTTTCACGGGGACGGACGACTTTGAAGGAGGCAGCATAAGCATTAATGGCAGTCATACCGCTTACTCGGTAAAGGCGGGCTCGTCAGTGCCTCTTGCGGTGGGGGACTACTCCGTATATGTGGAAAACCTTGAGCTTTCCGCCTCGGCCGACATCAGGATCGACAGCCACAAGACGACCGTGTTTGACCTCTCACCTTTCGGACGCGTCCCTGTGACGTATGGCGACGTTGTGTTCAATATTTATCCCGAAGGCGCGCTCCTTTACATCGACGGCGTGAACACATACTACGGTGAGCCCGTCAGCATCCCCGAGGGCTCTCACTCCATAAGAGTCGAGCTCGGCGGCTATATAGCTTTCGTCGGGACGATAGACGTCAGTGCGTCCGGCGGAACGTTCAACATCTCACTTCCTCCCGCACCGGTTGCGAAGGAAGAGGAACCTCCCGAGGACATCCTCTATAACGAAACGGAAGAGGCCGATGACTACCTCTCGGAAGAAGACGACGAAGAGGACGACTTTATCTTCGACGACAACACGAGCGACACCTCGGACACGGACAGTTCTGCGGGTACGGGCGATACGGACGCGGACAACACCGGGGATGATTCGGGACTTGGGGACGCGGACATCGCACAGGGTGATGCCGGGAAATCGGGTCTCAAGCTCATCATCGCATGTACCGAAGGAACTTCCGTCTATATCAACGGGACGCTTGTGTCGGTGGTCAACGGCGGAACTGCGGTCTGTGACAAGCCGCGCGCCGGAACGGTGACCGTACGGCTCGTTCTCGACGGCTACATCTCGCGTACATACACGGTCTCTATCGAAGACGACGGTGAGGACGCGATATTCTCTTTCCCTGCGATGGTAAAACAGTAAGAGCAAATTACAGTTACCTATTTCGCCCAAAACCGTGTTGATAAAAAATCCCAACACGGTTATACTCATGACCTGTAAAACTCCGAACGAAACGGGTTCGGTAAGATAAAGAGGAGGATGCATGAATTCTTTCAATATCAATTTTCAAAGACTTAAGAAACCGATCAAGTATGTGCTGCTCGTTGTTGTGCTCCTGATACTCGGATTCGGTTCCTTCTTCACCCTGAGTGAGCAGGAAGCCGCAGTCATCACAACCTTCGGTAACGCGTCATCGGTCACTGATTCGGGTCTTCATTTCAAGATCCCTTTCATTCAGCAGGTTACAAAGGTCGACACGACCATCAAGGGTTTCCCCATCGGCTACGAAGAGGGATCGAGCGTTTCAATCGAGGACGAGTCGCTGATGATCACTTCGGATTTCAATTTTGTTAATGTTGATTTCTATGTTGAGTACAAGGTCATCGATCCTATCAAGTACCTGTACGCTTCGCAGAACCCCGTGACGATCCTTAAGACCATCTCACAGTCCTGCATCCGTTCGGAGATCGGTTCCTACGATGTAGACAGCGTTATCACCACGGGTAAGAGCGAGATCCAGGCCAACATCCGCGAGAAGATCGCGAGTCACCTTGAGGACAACGACCTCGGACTCCAGCTCGTAAATATCACGATCCAGGATTCAGAGCCTCCCACATCGGAAGTCCTCGAAGCCTTTATGAACGTTGAGTCAGCCAAGCAGGGCGCCGATACAGCGATCAACAATGCCAAGAAGTACCGTAACGAGCAGATCCCTCAGGCAGAGGCTCAGATCGACCAGATCCTTAAGGAAGCCAATTCTACGAAGGAAGCCCGTATAAATGAGGCGGAAGGTCAGGTGGCAAGATTCAACGCTCTTTATTCCGAGTACACCAAGTATCCGCTCATCACCAAGCAGCGTATGTTCTTTGAGGCAATGGAAGAGCTTCTCCCCGACCTTAAGGTCTATATAGACAACACGGACGGAAGCGGGACTCAGAAACTTCTCCCTCTCGAACCGCTCATGGAGATCAATGATAAGGAGGTAAAGTGATATGTCCGGCACAGTAGGAAACGACAACATCGAACGCATCAGACAGCCCCGTAAAAAGGCGCCCTTCATCATCATTGCCATCCTTGCGGTGATCGCGATCATCGTCCTCTCCAATTCACTCGTAGTGACCATGGAGAACGAATACACACTTGTTAAGCAGTTCGGAAA
>JAEEQC010000217.1 GCA_016285135.1 Lachnospiraceae bacterium | reverse complement strand
CCAAGCATAATCCTGTGCAATGGTATTCAACATACTTGCGGCCAGATCAAACAGCGCAACCGAACTGTCAGCGATGTCGCCCTTCATCTTCTCGAATCCGCTCTCGAAAAATGTCAGCTCCATTCCTATGTTCTCTTTTACGCGGCATGTCGAAATGCTCGGCAGGACATTGATGTGATCTCTTGCATTGTCGAAATCCTTATCGTGAATATAGATCCATGCAACCGCGTAATGAGTCTTCTCAACAAGGACCTTATCGCTGCAGTGGCTTATCAGATATGCGCCTTTGCGTATGGCATCCTTGCAGAGTTTCTTTACGCGCTCGGTATCATCAGGAAAATAATTCACCAGGACCGGATCGGCATACATACTGAGGTTGGCAGTCTCCTGAACATAATCCAGTATTATCTCAAAGCATCCCGGGTTAAGGGTCGTCTCTGTTGAGAGATATTCACTTACCCGGAGCGCTTTCTCAGCTCTTCCCTCGTCACTGTTCTTCATGCCCTCAACGGTGCTTCTCACCCTTGAGGTAACTTCATCATTCTCGGATAGAGAATCATATCCGAGGAGCGCGTCTGTGCTCACGCCAAGCACCTTTGCGAGCGGGATCAGCATTGATACATCCGGCATGCTGTTCTCCGATTCCCACTTACTTACTGCCTGCGGCGTGACATTCAGAAGGTCAGCGAGTTCTTCCTGTGTAAAGCCTTTGTTCTTACGGTAATTCTTTATGTTTATACCTATTGTGTTTCCCATGTTTCTTCTCCTTGATCAGTCTTTCATATCATTTCCGGCTAACATGCATGTATCTTGAGGATATCGTATTGCTATTCAATGCGATTTTCAAACAACGGGCAGTTGAGACGGAATCAACCGGAGATTTTTTCATAGTTACCCGCTTATGAAACATATATGGAATAAATCACTTAAATTTTCACTAAAACCAACAAACACACTTTATGATGCTGCAAGGAATACAAAATTATTGCCGTTTTCGAATCGTAAAAATGCAATAAAAAGTCAACAAATCGGAAAAATCGACTTTTTATTGCATGTTACCAGACCGAAAAGTGCAATAAAAAAAACAGTTCCTATTTTGGGGGACAGATAAGAAATAGAATCAAGGAAAACGCAAAAACGCTTGTACTGACAGTTGTTCTGTCTAATGAACACTTGGCAATTGTTTTTAGTGGGTATTTTTGCTTTGGGGCAAAAACAAATCACTGATCAGCAAGCTTGCCGGCAAGTTCTTTGAAGTCCTTAACTAAAGCGCCGTGATGTGCCTTAACAAAATCCATATCATTATTCTTCGACGCTGCCTCAAGTTCCTTGGCCTGTTCAGACAGGGAATCGGCACCGATAGTTTTCGAGGCGCTCTTGATCGAATGGACCAGGACCTCATAGTTTTTGAGATCACTGTTTTCAAGATATGAAGTAAGCTCAACACATTTATCCGAAGTGCAGTTCAGATAATCGGTCAGAAGCTCAAGGTAAAAGTCCTCTTCTCCACACGCATAACCGAGACCCGCATCGACATTAAGCCCCACAGAGCGAGCCTTGGCTAACGTTAGAGATGTACCGGTGTTGTCTCCGGCAACCGAAGAAACATCAGGACCGGGAACAGCATCAAATTCGAGAACTTCCGAAGATGAATCATCTTCAACTTTATTTTCAATAACTCTTTCAGGAAGATATTTCTTAAGCGCGTTCTCGATATCGTCAACCATGATTGGCTTGGAAAGATAACCGTCAAAACCCGCTTTAAGGTACTGCTCCTCGGCGCCTACGACAGCATTTGCTGTAAGCGCTATTACGGCAGCACCGTTAAGAATGTTCTCCTGCTTAAGTACCTCAAGAGTCTCGATACCGTCCATCTGGGGCATCATGTGGTCAAGAAGCAGGATGTCAAATCTCTCCTTCCTGAGCAGTTCTATCGTCTCTCTGCCCGAAGAGCAGGTTACGGGTGTGATGCCGAACAGCTTCAGGTAGTTGCACGCGACTTTCAGGTTCATAGCGTTATCATCGGTAACAAGTATTCTTGCAGCCGGCGCGTAAAGATGCTCGGCCTCATCTTTTCCAACCGGGCTGATCTTTTTCTTCTCCTCGAGCTTGCCAACCGGCGAAGGATCGACAACGCGGAGCGACAGGTCGAATCCGAAGGTGGAACCGATCGCATATTTACTGTCAACATCGAGCTTGCTGTTCATCATGGAAAGGAGTTTGACAACGATCGAAATGCCGAGTCCGGTTCCCTCGATATGACGGTTGCGCTTTTCCTCGATCCTCTCGAAAGTCTGGAAGAGCTTATCAAGATCCTCCTCCTTGATGCCTATACCCGTATCGATAACATCAAATCTGAGCAAAGCATTGCCGTCATTTATTCCCTTGTTCCTGACACGCAGTGTTACGCTTCCCTGTTCGGTATACTTAACCGCATTGGTCAGAAGATTCATTATTACCTGGCTGATTCTTACGTCATCTCCGAAAAGGCGCGAAGGAACGGATTCATCAACATCAACGATAAACTCCAGGTCCTTGGCGCGTGCCCTTTCGCTTATCGAATTTACAAGATTATTGATCTGCTCGGCAACATCAAATTCAACCGGCACAAGAGACATCTTGCCGTCCTCGATCTTCGAGAAATCCAGGATGTTGTTGATGATCGAGAGAAGCGTATTTCCCGCGCTCTTAATGTTGGATGAATACTCAAGGACAGTGTCGTCCTTCGATTCGCGCAGGATCGTTTCATTCATGCCGAGAACGGCATTGATGGGCGTTCT
>JAEEQC010000216.1 GCA_016285135.1 Lachnospiraceae bacterium | reverse complement strand
GCAGAAAGATTAGAATCACGCGTTCACAGATTTCAAGACGCGCGCTTACTACGCAGCAGGCTAACGTACACAGAGTTAAGGTTGTTGTTGACGGCACCCCCAAGTCAATGAACGTTTGCACACGTTGCCTTCGTTCCGGCAAGGTTGAAAGAGCTTAAGGTTCTTTGCTAAAGTAGTAATCCGAGAGGTTGTCTCATATGAGGCGACCTCTTTTTTGCATACAGGGAAATAATTGCAAAACAATCTTCAAATCCCGTAATGATATAATATATACATTCGAAGTGGTTATAGGTATTTACTGATTAAGCATATGAGGGGGCGCTTATGGTAAATGATCCTGATCGCGGTAATCCGCAGAGCGGAACTGAGTCAACGCAAAAGGTGCGCAAGTTAAGCAGGCTCAGTCTTACCGGTTTTATTCTTTCTCTTGTAACTGTAGTTTTATTTGTTTTTCTCTGGCTGGGTGTAAGAATGCCGGGAGATCTGGAAAACGCGCTTTCAGCCGGAAAATATTTATTATTTGCGGCGACGCTTATCTTCTCGATCTCAGGCATGATCTCGTCAAGGAACGGAAAAAGGCGCGGCTGGCAGTTTGGACTTGCCGGGATAATTATCCTGGTTTTAGGACAAGTGTTTATGGTTTTGAGCTTTATCCTGTTTTTTATTTTTGGACATAGTTCCCGGATCACTTCAACAACTACTGAACCAACGGAAACTACTTTTAATCCCCAGTCAACCGTAATAACGGGGACTCCGAAGATCTTCGGACATGAGATTACTCTTCCATGTACGATAGGTGAATTAAAGGCAATGGGTTTTGATGTTGATTATGATGTTGCCGGAGGCGGAGTCCAGATGTGGCCAGCAGATGGCAGAGAGCATTATATGAGAGGTCCTCATTTCGAATGTCACCTTGACAGAGATTCGTATGATGATTCGAAAAGTCTGGCATCAGATGATTCCATAGTTGTTGCAATAGAATTCCAGGAATACAACGAAGTGGAATTTGATTTCCATAAAATATCGTTCAAGACCACTGAAGGTGTTATTCTGGCCTCTTTTGGCGAGCCGGCATTTGAAGAGGATAACGAACTGGACGGCCATAAATCATTTTATAAAGGTGATAATGGCCTTATGTACAGGTTTAGCTACAGATATTCGAATTGCAGGACATACAATAGTGAAAGTGATAAAGACCGGAGCATCTGGATAATAATGATCGGTACAGAGGAATATATGAAGACCAGCGGAAAGTATTATTGACCGGATCTAAATTATGGCTATTTGACCGAAATTAGATAAGCAAATAAAAGTGCCTCAAAAAATCTTTTTGAGGCACTGTTTTTTGATTCTGATTAATAAGGATTACTTCTTAACTTCGATTACGGACTTGCCGCCCATGTAAGGCCTTAATGCCTCAGGGATCCTGATGGAGCCGTCTTCATTGAGGTTGTTCTCTAAGAAGGCGATGAGCATTCTCGGAGGAGCAACGCATGTGTTGTTAAGAGTGTGGGCAAGGTATGTGCCCTCAGGTCCTCTGATCCTGATCTTGAGACGTCTTGCCTGAGCGTCGCCTAAGTTGGAGCAGGAACCGACTTCGAAATACTTCTTCTGTCTGGGAGACCAAGCTTCAACGTCGCAGGACTTGACCTTGAGGTCAGCCAAGTCACCTGAGCAGCACTCGAGAGTCCTTACGGGGATATCGAGCGAACGGAAGTAATCGACCGTATTCTGCCAGAGCTTGTCGTACCACTTCATGGAATCCTCAGGCTTGCAGACGACGATCATCTCCTGTTTCTCGAACTGGTGGATCCTGTAAACGCCGCGCTCCTCGATGCCGTGGGCACCGACTTCCTTACGGAAGCAGGGAGAGTAGGACGTGAGGGTCTGAGGGAGCTTGTCCTCGTCTGTGATCGTATCGATAAACTTACCGATCATGGAGTGCTCGGAAGTACCGATAAGATAGAGGTCTTCGCCTTCAATCTTGTACATCATGTTTTCCATCTCGGCAAAGCTCATGACGCCGGTAACGACGGAAGACCTGATCATGTAAGGCGGGATGTAATATGTGAATCCGCGGTCGATCATGAAATCGCGGGCATAGGAAAGGCATGCCGAATGAAGTCTTGCGATGTCGCCCTTAAGGTAGTAGAAGCCGTTGCCGGATGTTTCTCTTGCCTGGTCGAGCTCGATGCCGTCGAGCTTCTCCATGATATCAACATGGTAGGGAACTTCGAAATCGGGAACGAAAGGCTCGCCGAACTTCTCGATCTCAACGTTTTCGGAATCGTCTTTGCCGATCGGGACGGAAGGATCGATCATCTGGGGGATGACCAGCATGACTTTCTTGAGGGATTCTTCGACCTGAGTCTCTTCCTGGCTGAGTTCGTCGATCCGGGCGCCGTCTTTGGCAATCTCGGCTTTCACGGCCTCGGCTTCCTCACGGCGGCCCTGCTTCATGAGCCCGCCGATCTCCTTGGAGACGCGGTTCCGCTTTGCACGGAGGTCTTCGACTTCCTGCTTGATCTCACGGTTTCTCTTATCAAGTGCCAGCGCTTCGTCCACGAGGGGCAGCTTCTGGTCCTGGAATTTCTTTCTGATATTCTCACGGACTGCATCCGCATTTTCACGAACAAACTTGATGTCCAGCATGGGGATCTCCTTGTATTCTGAATGGTGTCGCGGTCTTTCCATAAACCGCTTCAGGATCTTAACCAAACTATTTTAGCACATCAGGCTTGATTTTCAAGGAAATTATTCTATCATAGAGACAGAAAATGAAGCGGGTTCTTTCCGT
>JAEEQC010000215.1 GCA_016285135.1 Lachnospiraceae bacterium | reverse complement strand
AAGGAATGCACTTCCGTCATCCTGTGCTTCAACGGTGAGACCCTTGAACGAAACGAACATGTTCTGCTTGCTGATGAGTTCATCGGAAGCAAGAAGAGATGTTACATCTGTTGCCTTTGCAACGTAGTTTCCTTTCTCAATCTCAAATGTAGCATCGACGATCTCAACCTCGCCTGACCACTCTGACTTGTGACCTGTAACCTTGATCTTTGTTCCTGTGGTGAGCTTGTCGTAGTCTTCCTTGGAGCAAGGCATGCTGTAAAGGAAGTAAGCACCGTCGCCGTCCTGTGTGTAAATGGTAGCTGTGTCGTTCCACCAGCCCTGCTTAGCCTGAACATAGGTCTCAACAACGACTTCGGAATCAAGCGCAGCCTCGCTGTACTGCTTGTAAGTCATAACGCCCTCACTCTTCTTTGAGGGGTCCTCGGAACTGCATGCCATAACGCTTATGGCCATAACAAGAACAATGATAAGAGCAATAAGTTTTTTCATAATGTCTCCTTTATTTGTGTCGGCGTGCGACTGTCGCCCGCCATATGATTTGCAGACCATTATATCGTTTGATATAAGCAAAAACAACGTTTTTTTACGGTTTCCCGGCTTTTTTTATAAACATACGGATTCCGTAGGCCGCGAGCAGGATCCAGACTACCGGGAGAATGATGATCAGTGCTTTCGAAGCGGTAGGCAGTCCGTCAGAAGCCGCGTCTCCCGGATCTGCTGAGGAAGCTGAATTGGTGGCAGCACCGGAATTTGCTGTGCTTCCGGATGATCCGGCTTTCAGCCTGTCGAGCCTGTAAAGGGACGTGATGTCTTTTTCGAGCTGACGCATATAAGCATCGTCGACAGTTTCCTTGCGTCTTACAGACTTTGCGACATTTTCTATCATCTGTCCCGCTGCATCGCGGACAGAAGCCGAACCGTTAAATACCGGGGTCACGAAAGTGTTGTCGATATTCTCGAGAAGGAGCTTTGTGGCTTTGAGCTTTATGTCATAGTATTCCTTGTTGTCTTCGCCTTCCCTCGAGAGATAATCGACGTATCCGGCGCTTTCCTGCGCTTTTTTTGTGACGGGCACATATCCCTCGGTTTCAGCATATGCGGTCTGGACGTCGTTTGTCAGCATGTACTGCGCAAATATCCACGAGGCGAGAACCTCCTGAGGATCCTCTTTGTTGAAGATACAGATCGAAGGACCCTGGGAGATCATCTTCGGATCGTTCGGATCGATCTGGGGGATGGTGCGCACGACGGTTTCAAAATCGACGAACATGTCCTCGGCGATATCCGAAAGAGGAGCCTGCGAGCCCATCCATGTCGAGCCCGCCGTCGAATCTATGGCGAAGATACACTGCCCGGCATTAAGAAAATTGGCGGGGTAGCTCGAGATCTTAAAGGTCGAGAAGGCTCCGTTCTCCACGTGCTTCTTGATCTCCGTGAGGAAATCGAAGGCAGCGTCGTTAAAGATGAGAACATCCCCTTCGGCTGTCGTATACCCCGCATTTTTCTGTGCCAGGTACTGGATCATCATGTTGTCGGTCGACTTGTAGATGAACGGTATCATGACGTTCTGGCCGTTTACCGCGAAGGTTCCGTCAGGGTTCTTCGCTGTCGCGGCGTCGGAAACCTCCCAGATATAGTCCCAGGTGAGTACATCGGGGACTGTGTATCCGAGTGCCTCCACGAATGTCTTGTTTATGTAGCATGCCTCTGTCGAACGCATATATGGTATGGCGTAGTGATCCTCACCGATCCTGCATTCTTCAAGGAATTTGGGGACGATCTCTGAAAGAACCGGAGAGTCGAACCGGATCTCGCTGCCACCGAGACCGTAACGGGCATCGGCGAAGAGCTCGTCAAGCGGCACGACTGTGTTCACTCCCGTCATGTAGGTTGCGATATGATCGGGGTACGTGATGCAGACATTCGGAGTTGTGTTCGTTGAGATGTTTGTGATCACGTCGTTGTAGATCCTGCCGTAATCCGTGTACAGACGGATGTTCACGTGGATGTTAGGGTAAAGGGCTTCGAAGTCCTTTATAGCTTTGTTGTAAATATCGGTCTGGGTCTTGTTTGTATCGTTCTTTGCCCAGAAAGTGATCTCATAGCTACGTGAGGTATCAAAATTCTCTGGGAGCACAAACGGGTCGCTACCGCGCCTGCCGTGACAGCCCGCAAGAAGAAGCACGCAGCCGATCGTAAGTGACAACATAAGTATGCAGGATAATGCCTTATGGACTACGGAAGAACTTAAATTATGAATGGTCGAAGGTGATTTCATCCCTTTGTACCTCCTCTCGAAACGCCCGCCATGATCTTCTTGCGGAACACAAGGAAGAGCACGATGAGAGGCACGGAGATAACAACGACAGCGGCCATCATAGCCGGGATGTTCTCACGGCCGAAGCCGTTCTCGCGGATCTCCTGGATCCCGTTCGACACGAGATAGTAATCGGGGTTGTCGGTGACAAGCCTCGGCCATACGTACGAGTTCCAGCACTCAATGACTTTGAGGATGATAATGGTTATGAGTGTGGGCTGCGAGATGGGAAGCATCACGCGCACAAGATACTTAAAGTCCGAAGTTCCGTCCACCTTGGCAGCCTTGTAAAGCTCCTCAGGGATCGACTCGAAGTTCTCTTTAAGAAGATATATATAAAAGACCGATGTGACCGACGGAAGTATGAGACCCGTGAACGTGTTGCGAAGTCCGAGGTCGGTGATCGTTACGTAGTTTGTGATGATGACCAGCTCGTTCGGGATCATCATGAGTGAAAGGAAGAGTGCAAAGACTATGTTCT
>JAEEQC010000044.1 GCA_016285135.1 Lachnospiraceae bacterium | reverse complement strand
GCATTCCGATCTGGCGGAGGCTTTCCTCTCCGGAAATATAAAGAAGATTTAATTTCTTGCGTGCAAGCTTCGCGCATGCCTCAAGAAGAAGTGTGGACTTGCCGATTCCGGGATCTCCGCCGACGAGTACAAGCGAGCCTCTCACAATCCCTCCTCCGAGGACTCTGTCAAATTCGTCTATGCCGGTCCTGACACGTTCCTCTTCTGTGCGATCGATCAGAGAAAGCTTGACGGGCGAAGCATTCCCATGCGAGTCTGCCTTGCCTCGTACGGGCGTCTTTTTACCGGAAGCGGTGCCGTGCACGGGTGCCTCCTCAAAGCTGTCCCATGCCTTGCAGGCGGGACACTGCCCCATCCATTTCGGGAATTCGTTGCCGCATTCCCTGCAGAAGAAGACCGTTTTATCCTTAGGCATATTCTTTCCCATCTTTCCAAAAATCAAGGTGCTGATCCGGACTTTGCCGCCCGGATAGCACCTGAACAGTTCTCCCGCAACGCGGATCGCAGATACCGAATCAGGTATCCGAGCATTAACAGGTTATTATACTCTCTTTATCTCAACCGCGGTTGCCGTATCCTCTTTGGCCTCAACGCTGAATACAAGCTTGCCTCCGAGGTTGGTCTTCATACGACCGACACTTGCGCCGTCGATAAATACTTCGTACTCCTTGTCGGGTTCAAGCTCAAGTGTGATCTGAGCATCATCCTTGCCTGTAACGCCGAAGGATACAACATCTCCGTTCGACCTGAAGTTGAAAACGGAAGTTCCGGGAACGGACTCATAAACGAAGAGACCGTTCTTCTCGAGCTTTGTGATCTCGTAAAATGTTTTGACTTTATAAAGATCGCCTTCGTGAGCAAAATCGGATAACTTTGATTTCTCCGGAAGGGTGAAATTACCGAAACTGAGTGTTCCGTCCTTTTCCTTAGCGATAAGCGATTCTACTGTTTTCATCGGATGCCTCCTGAAATTTAATGCAGTTTACGTTGTTTACTAGTGTATCATAAGGACACTCAAACGTCAAAGAGAAGAGAGCCTCAGCGCTTCTTAAAAATCGTTTTTTTCTTGCCCTCATCGTAACATACCAGAAGTGAGCTTCCTCTGGTGATCGAACCATCGAGGATCTTCTCTGCGAGCATGTCCTCAAGTTCCGTCTGAATGGCTCTTCTTAAGGGCCTTGCACCGTACTTCTCATCGAAGCCTTTCTCGGCGATAAACTCGTTAAAGGTCTTATCGATCCTGATCTTGATCTGCATCTCCTCAAGCGCCCTCTTTGCGACACTTGCACACATGATGCCGACGATCTGCTTGATCTCGTCCTTGCTGAGTGCGTGGAATACGATCGTCTCGTCTATTCTGTTGAGGAACTCGGGCTTAAAGAGCTTGCGAACCTCATCCATTACTCCCTCGCACATCTTCTTGTAGTCCGCTTCCTTATCGGAGCTCGATGCGAATCCGAGTGTCTTGGGTGAGATGATGCGCTGTGCGCCCGCATTCGAGGTCATGATTATGACGCTGTTCTTGAAGCTTACCTTTCGTCCCTGGGCGTCCGTGACATGACCGTCATCAAGTACCTGCAGGAGAAGGTTGAACACATCGGGGTGAGCCTTCTCGATCTCATCAAAGAGTACCACGCTGTAAGGATGGCGTCTGATCTTCTCGCTGAGCTGTCCGCCCTCGTCGTAGCCGACGTATCCGGGAGGCGAACCGATCATCTTCGAAACGCTGTGCTTCTCCATGTACTCGGACATATCGACTCTGATCATGGCATCTTCCGTTCCGAAAAGTGCCTCGGCAAGAGCCTTTGAGAGCTCTGTCTTGCCGACACCGGTAGGTCCGAGGAACAGGAACGAACCTATCGGGCGGTTCGGGTCTTTGAGTCCTACCCTGCCTCTTCTGATCGCTTTAGAAAGTGCCGAAACGGCATCCTCCTGACCGATAACACGCTTATGCAGCGTCTCCTCGAGTTTCATGAGCTTCTCGCTCTCTTCTTCCTCGAGTTTCTTGACGGGGATCTTGGTCCATCCCGCCACAACTTCGGCAACCTCGCTGAATGTTACCTCAAGTGCCTTGTCCCGTCTTAAGGCTTCCTGCTCTTCTTCGAGCTTCTGCCTCTCGCGACGGAGTCTGTTCTGCTTTTTCTTGACTGCCGCCGCCTCTTCAAAGGCCTCATTTATGATGGCATTCTCCTTTTCCTCATCGAGAGCCTTGAGCTTTTCATCGATCTTTCTGATCTTGGGAGCCGTACCGTAGACCGACAGCGCGAGCTTTGAAGAAGCCTCATCCATAAGGTCGATCGCCTTGTCGGGGAGGAAACGGTCGGAGATATATCTCGAAGAGAGCTTGACGCAGGCTTCGATCGCTTCGTCCGTAATGGTTACGTGATGATGATCTTCGTATGCCTTTCTGATACCCTTGAGGATCAGTACCGTATCCTCAGGCGAGGGTTCTTCGACAGTCACGGGCTGGAACCTTCGCTCGAGAGCCGCATCCTTTTCGATGTGCTTTCTGTACTCGTCAAGAGTCGTGGCACCGATCAGCTGAAGCTCACCGCGTGACAGCGAGGGCTTGAGGATATTTGACGCATCGAGCGCTCCTTCGGCTCCGCCGGCACCGATGATCGTATGAAGCTCGTCAAGGAAAAGTATGACGTTGCCCGCATTGATGACTTCGGAGATAACACGCTTGATCCTCTCCTCAAATTCACCCCTGTATTTGGATCCCGCAACCATGCCCGAAAGGTCGAGCGTAACAAGTCTGTGACCCTTGATCGTCTCCGGAACGTCTCCGCTCACGATCCTCTGTGCAAGCCCTTCAACGATCGATGTCTTGCCGACACCGGGTTCACCCACAAGGCAGGGATTGTTCTTCGTACGTCTCGAAAGGATCTGGATGACTCTTTCGATCTCTGTATGTCTGCCGATGACGGGGTCGAGCTTTCCGTCGGTGGCAAGCTTTGTAAGGTCGCGGCTGTACTGGTCGAGTGTGGGTGTTGCCGAGATACTCTTGTTCTGCGATGCCCTCATCTGGCTTTTGGCCTTATGGGCATCGACACCCATGGCTGTAAGAAGGTCGATGTAGACCTTCTGGATGTTCACGCCGATCGTATTGAGAAGTCTGACTGCGATACAGTCTCCTTCGCGCAGTAGACCGATAAGGATGTGCTCCGTTCCGACTTTCTCCGCACGCATGCTCACCGCTTCGGCGAATGCGTTGTCAAGGATCTTGCGTGCACGGGGTGTAAGCTTGTCAGCCTCGGCGTAGCTGGTGCCTCCTCTGGGTGAGATGAGCTGGTTTATGAGTTCTATGAGCTTCTCCTCGTCCACAAGGTTCTCCTCAAGAACTCTTCCCGCAACACCCCCGGATCGCAGAAGTCCGATCAGCAGGTGTTCGGTCCCGATCCCTCCGTGTCCGAATGTAGCCGCAGCCTGTGTGGCCATATTTAGCGCGAGTCGCGCATGATCGGTAAATTTGTACTCCATAGCTTAGTCCTCTTTTTCGGTTTTAATCTTCGGAAGTTTCTTTCGTATGTAGGCCGCCCTCAGCTTATCCGTACTGATCTCGCGGTCGTCCGTTACAGCATTTGTACAGAGTATGGCGGGCTGTATCTCAAGCATGAGACGTTCTATATCAAAGTTCACATCGGCAGGCTCTATGATCCCGAGGAACCGTCCGAGTTCGATCTGGGCAAGCAGTGTCATCGCATCCTTAAGATCAAGGGATCTGGCGTACTTGAGCACTCCGTATGAACGGAACACTTTGTCCTCGATCTCGCTCCTGTTGCGCTCGTACCACTCTCTGCGCTGCTTCTTTTCAAGGTCGGCGATCTGACTCACAACAAGCTCAAGGCTTTCAAAGATCTCGGATTCGGAAAGACCGATCGTCCTTCTGTTGCAGAGCCTGTGCAGGTATCCGGGGCTTTTGTTGCCGTCCCCGTGGACCCCCTTTATCATGATACCGAATCTTGCGAGCTCGGTCTCAAGCGACCCGAGTCTGCCGCTGCTGGTGATCGCCGGAAGGAAGAGCATGTAAGATGCCTTCAGACCCGTTCCTACATCGGCAAGACTGCTGGTGAGGTATCCGTACTTGTCCGAATAGGCGTATTTAAAGCTTGCATCGAGCATGTCATCGACACGGTTTGCGAGTGCAGCCACCTTTTTCATGTTGCTGCCTGCGGTGATCGCCGCGATCCTGATATGGTCGCGACCGTTGATCATGATGCTGACCGATTCATCCTCACTGAGGATGAGTCCCGTCGCCTGCTCTTTTGAGTAGAGATCAGGGCTGATCGCATGCGTTTCGAGGAGAACCTCTTTTTCGCGGGGTGAGAGCTTGCTCACATCGCAGGAATAATAAGGCTTGTTCTCCCTGCCCTCGATCTCCTTTTTGAAGAGACGGACATTATCAACGAGCTTCTGTGCCTCGCTGTCCGAGAGCATCCTGCCGAAGTTGTATCCGCTCAGGTTTCTGGCGAGTCTGACACGGCATGAGACGATCACGTCATCATGGTCTCTTTTTTCCATGTACCACTTAGTTATCTTTTTTTTCATTCTTCAGTTCCTTTATTTTGTCACGAAGCTTTGCGGCGAGCATATAGTCTTCTTTCCTCACGGCATCCTCGAGCTGTCGCCTCAGTGACGCTTCGTCGGACGCAAGTCCCGCTTTCTTCCCGGTTTTCCCTGCAGAAGCTTTCTTTTTGCCACCGCGTACCGGCGCGTCCGTCGCCGCATTTAATGCGGACAATGTGCTTTCCGTAGCGGTCGTGTTGTAGATCATGGCATTCTCCGGGATCTTGCCCGCATGAACCGTTCCGGGCTGGACTGCTTTGAGCTGCTTCTCAATGACCATCGAGAAAGCACCGTAACAATCGGGGCATCCCAGAAGCCTTTCCTTCATAAACGTTGAGAACTTCATTCCGCATGTCGGACAGACAGCTTCGTCATGCTTGTTGGGCGTCCTGCTCTCGATGTAGCGCTCCATGTAGCTCGAAAGGATGCCCGAGAGTATGCTTCCCATGGGCAGGTCACTCTTACTCTGCTTCCCGGGGGCCTTTGAGTTCATAAGCGCAGCGCACTCATCGCAGAAGCACCGCTGTGTCTTTTCACCGTTGATAACTTCCGTGTAGATGATGGTTGCTTTATTCTTGTGGCAGATATCACATATCATCTTGTACTTTTGCTCCTCTTTGCATTCGATGAGGATCTTCCTCTTCTTCTGAAGATGATCCTTATAACGATGATGATCAGCAGCATGCATACTCCGGAAAGTACCGCGATCACCGTCGTCAATGTGTTGATCGTCTTGTCGTAGGCTTCTTTGTCGGGGATCTCCCCGTCCTTGTCGGCCTTGTCTTCCTCCTGCACGGGAGTCTCCTCACCGGCGGTCAGGCCGTACCTTTGAAGTGTCTTTTCTATCCTGTCGTAGATGTAAAGTCCGGGCTCGCTTCCTTCCTTGCGAAGGATCAGGAGCAGGTACTCGGGCGTACCGTCGGGCACGGGTGAAAAAGCCGCCACGGTGTACCCGCTGATGAGGATCGAAGTTCTGTAGAACCCGTCGGGGATCTTAACACCTTCGTCGCTCGACATCATCTCGTACTGTGTGTCCGCGATCAGCATGATCTTGTCGTCCTGCTGTGTCACGTAAAATGCCTGCTCGTGCTTTCCGGGCGCGGCTTCGGATTCAGATGTCTTCTCAGGTTCTTTCTCGGACTCTTCGGGATCTTCAGTCTTTTCTTCCTCCGGAGCCTCTTCTCTCACACAGTATATCACGTATTTGTTTTCTGTTCCGTCGGGTGCCGAAACCACCACGGTGATACGGTTGCTTCCGACCTTGAGATCGTCCGCGCCTTCGACTGTCACCGAGGCAAGCGGATCGTTGGCTACCGCCGAAACCGCGAGCTTATCGAATGCATTTTCCACACGCACATTGTAGTCCCTGATCTGTGGATCAAAGGCAGGCGTAAGTACCGCGCTTCCCACCTTGAGTGCCGAAAGAGTCGCATCGGACGATGCCGTGGTGCCGGCAAGTACCGAGACAGTCAGTGGCTGCGATGAAACAGACATCGCCTCTTCATCGTTCGCATCGTAGATCTCGGGATTGTTGCGGACCGAGAACTTGCTCTCACCCATGGCAGTTGCCTGGAAGTACAGGAGGTAGTTCCTCTTTGTGCTGTATGTCGATGTCCCCGAGTCGCTGATCCTGAGGACTCCCTCTCCGCCGAGCACACAGTCGGGACCCATCATGTATTCGAAAACATCGCTGTTGTAGGAAATGTACAGCTCTACGGCTCCGATCTCAACATCGGCATTCAGCCTCAGCTCAAGCTTGACCATGTCCTCAACCCTGACATCGGAGTCGGGTGCGACTTTATTAAATTCCGCCGTCACGCTCGCGGCCTGTGCCTCTTGTGACGGTGCAAACACCGCCATAACGGCACAGATAAATCCAAGTGCAAGCAGTGCCTTTATCTTGTTCATTACGTTTCGTTCCTTTCAAATTCTCTTTTATTCCGATTACTTACTGATTCCCTTCAACAGGTTCGTTTTCACCTGCAGGTATCTCAACACCTCCGGTTTCAGATCCGCCTTCGCTTCCCTGAGTGCCCTGTCCGGCTTCCCCGGCGTTTTCTATCTCTGTGCCTTCCGTGCTGCCTTCGCCGCCCCCCGCAATTTCTCCGCCTTGCAGGGCATCTCCGGCTCCGTCAGTTGCTCCGGCTTCCGTGCTGTCCTCTCCGGATCCGTCATTTTCTCCGGATTCACCGGTCTCCTCTTTTGTCTCTTTATCCTTTTTGTCTTTCTTGTCCTTTTTCTTGGAGTCCTCTCGGTAAATGTTTATGACGAACTCCTTGACATCGCCGTTCTGAGCCTCAACCGAGACTACTATCCTGTTCATGCCGTCTTCGAGCGTCGCCGTCTTGCTGCTTGTGACCTTGGCAAGTGAGCTCACCGGAGTCGCGTTTATCTTTATCTCTGAAACCGTACCTTCAACAACGATCGAATACTCTTCGTCCGAGGAATTATTAAGGGTCGGCGTGAGAGCAAGCTTGTTGCCGTCCTGGTCGGAGATCTTAAGGGTCTTGAGCCAGTTGTTGGGGTTGTCCTTGTGTACGGGGTAAGGTGCAGGGTCTTCGGGCATGTCGAGATACACGGGGATCATAAACACGATGGAAGTTCCGACCGGATCCTCGTATGCGGTGAAGACTCTTCGTCCTTCTGCCCAGGGAGCCTCGACATTTGCCATGTACTGGTGCATGTAGGTGCTCGTCGATGTGGTATTGAACTTCTGCAGGTAGATCGTGTTCTGCCCGCGGTTGATGTAGTTGCTGCCGATGTAGTAGGCGCCTCCGATGATCGAACGGAGCCTGTTGTTCCAGGGTATCAGGCAGTTGATATTGGTCTGGTTGTTGGCCGATCCGTCACGTGCAAACTTGAGTCCGTTCTTGATCGCCCCGCCGGGCTCTGTGCTGTGGTACGCGCCGATGTTGTAGAAGTTGTACAGGTTTTCGTAGCCGCTCACCGTGCCGGAAACGCTGTTACTCATCGTGGCCGTTCCGGTCGTGACCTCCTGCTTTACACGTGAGGCAAGGTGGAGGGGGCTGACGCCCGAATACTCGGCCGCCATCAGGAATGTATCCGTATATGAGATCGTCCTCTTGTCTCCCGCTGTGTCTGTGTACGTATAGCCCGTTCCGCTCATGGCGGTGTTCTTCAGGACTCCGTCCACCGCCTCGCTGCCCTGTGTCGAAGGCGAATAAGCGAGGAGCTCGAACTGGAAGATGGTATCCTGTTCAAGGAAGTTTCGGGGATCCATATAATACTCAATAGCATCGCGCGAAGCCGTAACCCACGTCGAGCCGTCAAAAACCACAAAAGAATCGGTCTTGTAACTGTACGCTCCGGGGTCAAGTGACTTCCACTCGATGCTCTTTGAGTTGGGTATAAGGTTTTTTCCGACTATCGCCTCGTTGTCGATCACATCTTTCCAGGTGAGGCCGGTATGGTACGCTTTGAATTCCCAAAGCGGGTAAAGCTCATGAAGCTTCCTTAAGGCATCCTTGTAGCTGTCCGGGAACCCCTCGTTCGCGAGACTCGCCTCAAAACTGCGTGTCGAGATGCCCGCAAGCATCTCTTCATCCTCTTTGCTCATGAGCTTAAGGGAAGGATCGGGAGACACATGCTCCTTGGAGATGTAGCCCTTGTACTCCTTGCCGCCGTAGATAACGCGCACGTAGCACCAGAGCGTGTCGCCGTCGAGAGTGGTCGAAAGAACCTCGAGCGAATCACCCGTGTAGATCATTACGGGATTGTCTTTCTCATCACGGATAACGGGAGTTGCCCATGCCGGAGTCTCGTGCATCATGAGTGCCGGGGCGTTGATCGCGATCGCATTGGCTCCTTCGAACGCATATACCACCCTGACCTGTGTTCCTTCGATCTGCTCCACACTGCTGACTTCCCCGATGGGGACGTTGAACTTAACGGAATATGTGGGAACGTCGCGCGAAAGGTTAAGGTCTGTCGAGAGGATGTAGCCCGTATAAACGACATCCTTTTTGGTATATGAAACCTCAAAGTACTTCTTGCCTGAAGCGTCAGCCTTTTCTCCGATGATCGTGACCGTCTCGTTCTTGGCGATCTTTATCTTCTTTTTCTTGGCATTTTTAACAACCGTCTTTTTGTCCGGGTTCACCTTCAGTGTCTGTTTGTCATACTTGGTCGTGGCGGCTATCCCTTCTGAAAGGTCAAGCTCGAGGTAGTCCTCAACGACATAACCGATCATGAAAGTCCCGTCTGCCGGAACGACCACCCTGTACCAACGTGTCTTGACCGGTGAGTCGGTGTTCTTGCCTGTCGTGACTGTGACCGAATTGATCACCGCAACCGTGTCACCCTTCTTAAGAACGCACACCACGTCACTGCTCTTCTTGGAGAGCTTCCTGACATTGAGCTTCGAGGCGGTGACGGTTCCTGAAATATTAAATTTAGAATTAATAGTTCGTTCTACCTGAACATAACCTTCCGGTACTTCAGGGTCCTTTGGCTTGACAGATGTCTCTTCTTTGTCCTCTTTATCCTCTTTTTCTGCAGGATCCGGGGTCGTCTCGGTCTTTCCTCCGGGGTTCTGACCCGAGTCAGTTCCCGAAGGCATCACGAGATAATTCTCGAGCTGTGCGTCGGTGAGCTTCGCAACAGTCGCTCCGTCTTCGACCGCGATATAGCTGCCGTTACAGAAGCCGTTATAGTTTTTGGTCCCGTCGTTATAAGTAATGTAATACCAGTCGCCATATACGGCGTGGACCGTAACCTGCTCGTCCTTCTTAAGGACAAGGGTCGAATCACCGTACTCAACCTTACCGTATGTGGTTGCGGGGCCTCTCCTGACATTGAGTTCGATCGCGGTGACAACGCCCCCCGCGATCGTTTCATCGACAGGGTCTCCGTCGACACTGACGTAGGTCGACATCGAGTAACCCTCAACGATCTCGCCGTCCACTACGGCACGGATATGATACCAGTCACCCGAAACGGCGATAACTGTGATCTCCTGGTCTTTCTTTAAGAGAACCTGCTTGTCGCCAAAGTACAGGATGTTGTCATTATTGGTCAGATCGGGTGTCGTACGGACCCTGAGCTCGGACGCCGTAACAACGCCCTTGATCGAATCGGCCTTGACCCTTGATCCAAAAAAAGGCGCGCCAACAAGCACCGCGAGTGACAGTACACCCACAGTCGCAAACAGGCTCACCTTTCTTTTAAAAGATTTCATATCACTAATCCCCTAACGTACAGTATCAGATAAAAAAGCGTCGCAAGAGAATTGATTACGATCCCCGTCACGGAATCCTTGACGAAGATATCTCTCTCCTTCATGGACAACACGCTCATCACGATGCCGAGCACCGACATCGAGAACCCGGCGAATCCCAGTATCCCGAACAGATCCCCGACATCACCGAACACGGCGCTGAGGATCGCAAGGGTCAGGATCGCAACCAGACAGACACACCCCGTAACAAGGAATGTGATCGCTCTGTGCGAGTGATGTCGCCCTCTGAATTTAACCGACTCTATACTCATAAGTTATTCCTCTGCAATAAACTCACGGATCACTGAGTGATCTGCTCGCTGTCAAACTCGCGAATTGCTTCGCAATTTGCTTTATATATACTATAATTGAATAGCCCTTTTCCATCAACTGTTATTGTCTGTGTAAAGAGTTTCTTCTCTTCATAATATTCAGTCCGCCGAGTATGAGTATCGCTGCGGGGAAGAGGCCTATATAAAGGATCCCGATCAGTGTGCTCTCCTGAGAAGAAACAGCAAGGACCGAGTTCTCAACGTTCTTTACGGGAGCAAGTACGGGGCTCTGATAAGGTGTGAGCTCGCGAATGCTCGCAACCGCAAGTCTTTCGTTGGCATAAGGACCGTTCCAGAGGAACATGTCGGAAACAAGGTAGGCGCCTGAGTAGACGATCATCTCGCTGTAGCCGTCGTCATAGGTTTCACGCGACTTTATGCCCAGATAAAAAGGTCCCTCGGCCGCTGTGACTTCCATGTCGTTTTCCTGATCATATCTGAGTGCGACCGAATCCTCCGATGTGGTAAGGATCGGTGTGACTGTCAGGCTGTCGCTTATGTTGCTCCTCATGTAGAGAGGTGAAGCGTAAGGGCACACGATCATGCTGCCCTTTCCGATGTCTGACGGGATCGCCCCGTCGCACAGGTCGGGCAGGAGTTCTAGGTTGTTTCCGGAAAGATAATGCTCTCCGTCGTTTTCCTGCACTGTTTCGGAAGTGTCAATATCAATACCGTAATGACGCATCAGCGACTCGATGTTCGGCAGCGACCCGGCCGAAGGATCGGCATATATCATGATCCTGCCGCCTGCGAGGAGGTACTCGAGGATAGCGGTGTACTCTTCCTCCGAGATGTCGCGGGCAGGCGCATATATTACAAGAGCGTCACATCCCTCAAGAGTGCCCGAAGCAGAAAGCGAAATGTTCTTATGGTCTATGCCTTCGCGGTCGAGGATCGTGATAAACCCGGAAGCGAGTTCTTCCTCACCGTGGCCCGTAAGCAGTCCGACAGAGGGCCTGCCTGTTCCTTCAACATAAGAGAGTGCTGAAAGCATCCTTCCCTCGAAATCCACACCCGTGATCTTATAAGAAAGGGTCTCATAGTCAAGTGTCGAAATGATCATCTCTCCGATGTCGACAAACTTTTCAAGCCCGGTATCCTCATCAGTAACAAGGAATCCGCTTCCGAACTGTGAGGATATGTTCTTGTTTTTTACAAGTGCAAGAGAATCACCTTCAAGCGCAACAACATACTCGATATTGTCACAGACATCGGTGAATCCCTCCATGATGTCACTGAAAACCTTCTCCTCTTCGTTTTCACCCGTGATGTAAGTCACAACAACGTGATCTTTGAAGCCTTCAAGGTATTCTACAGTTGTATCATCTAGAGAATAGAGGCCTCCGGCCGTCAGGTCGACATGAATGTCGAGCGTTCCGACGAGCAGATAAACTGCTGTCCCCAGTACCGCCAATCCGGCGTAAATGCCTGAAATCACAAGCTTTGCGCGTGTGTCACGGTCCTTTCTCGATGCGGAGAGTGAAACAACCGTCGCTGTTATAAAAATTAAAACAAGAATTAAGAAATATACAACGTCACTTAACGATGCTCTTCCCGCGAGTCCCTCATGCAAGTGCGACAAGGGAGAAACTCCGACAGGCAGCTCTATACCGTAACCTCTGAGCATCTCGATAAACGGATCGAGCAGTGAAACGAACATCATGCACGCGAATGTTACGATGCCGGCAACAAGCTCTCCGGAGAAGAGGGAAGAGATGAACATCCCGACAGCCAGCATGGCCGCAGCAAAAAGCATAAATACAAAAAGCGCCCAGTACGAAGAGCGGAGGTTGACTTCTCCGTACTCCGACATAACAAACGGATGAAAGCTGATCAAAGTACATGCCGCGATCACAAGTGTAAGTGCAGCGAGATACTTCGCAATAACTATCCCCACTGTTGAAACGGGAGAAGTCATAAGGAGTCTGTCGGTCCCGAGCTTCCTCTCGTGCGCGAAGATCCTCACACAGATCACCGGCAGGAAGAATATGAGCAGCAGGCTCGACGCTTCAAGTGTATACGGGTAATCCGCGGAAGCGTACACGTAGTTGTATATGTAATGATAAAGTCCTTCGGATATCAGGAAGAAAGCAAGGAACAGGTATCCGGGAAAAGAATTAAAATACGATTTGATTTCTTTAGAAAAGATCGTCCTCATCGTCCTCTCCTTTCTTTTCCTGTTCTGTTCTTTTTTGCTCGGCCCTCTTCCGGGCTTTTTCAAACTCAGCCTCCGAGGCTTCTATCATGCCCAGATAGATCTCCTCAAGAGTCTTGCCCGCCGGAACAAGGCGCTCTATGTAAAGGCCACTCTCAGCTATCGCAGAGAACAGCTCTTTTCTGATATCTGTTCTGTAACCCGATATCGTGAACTCACTCGCACCCGAAGCGGTCCTGCCCTCATATCTTGTACTGCAGATATGGGCGATATTCTCAAGCACCTTGCGGCACTCCGCTTCCGGCGCAGGTATGTCGACAACAAGGCCACCGTCACGCGAAAGCTTCTTTTCGAAGAATTCTGCTGTTCCCGACGCGATCAGCCTTCCGCGGTTAATGATGAGCATTTCGTCACACAGGTCGCTGATCTGGGAGAGGATATGCGAGCTCACTATGATCGTCGAGCCCGACGTTTTGAGGTCTTTTAATACTTTCTTGAATGCGGCTGTCTGTCCGGGATCAAGGCCGTTTGAGGGTTCGTCGAGGAGCAGCACCTTCGGGCTGCCCACAAGCGCTCCCGCAATGGCCACGCGCTGCTTTGTCCCTTTTGAGAGTCGTCCGATAAGTTTAGAAGCCTCTCCTTCGGTCTGTAAAAGCTTCATCAGACGGATCGCTTCCTCTTCGCCCCTGCGACCTCTAAGCCCTTTAAGGGCCGCTGTGAAACGAAGATATTCGACGACCGTCATTTCGGGATAAAGAGGCGGATTCTCGGGCAGGTATCCCGTCACTTCGAGAGCTTTCTTTCTCTCCTTCGCGAGATCCATACCGCAGACTCTGACCGTACCCGAAGTAGGCTCCATAAACCCGCTTAAGATGTTCATCGCGGTGGTCTTGCCTGCTCCGTTGGGTCCCAAAAAGCCGACGATCCTGCCGTCGACCGCCGAAAATGAAAGATTTCGGAGCGCCCTGTGGTCTCCGTATGTTTTTTGTACTTTACTGACTTCTAGCATGATCAATCCCCTTGGGAAGCTGTTTGGAACATGATAAACAGAATATGTGTCAGTTCAGTGAACCACATCTGATTGTTTTTTGGAAACTCTGTGTCACCGCTCTGCTCTGTTTTTTGGAAACTCTGTGTCACCGCTCTGCTCACAGCACCGCTCTACTCGTGGTACATAAGAATTGCGGCAGCGACAGCTGCATTTAAAGACTCTACTTCACCCTGCATGGGTATAAAGACTCTCTTGTCTGCCAGGTCCGCCACAGGATCCGAGATACCTCGTCCCTCGTTTCCGATGATGATCGCGCGACGCGCATCAAACGGGGTTTTTCTCATATCGGATGCACCCTTTAGGTGTGCTGCATAGACGGTATGACCGCATTCTTTAATGTTTTTGATCGTTTCAAGGATGTCACGGGAGTATGTAAAGGGTACCCTCAGAAGCGAACCCATGGTAGAGCGGACAACCTTGGGGCTGAAGATATCAACAGTTCCGCTGCTCATGAAGACAGCCTCGACTCCGGCTGCTTCGGCGGTCCTGATGATCGTTCCGAGGTTTCCGGGATCGCGGATGTCCTCAAGTACGAGGATCCTGTCCTTCTTCATGAGCTCGTCTTCGGACCTCAGTAGCGGTTCCTGCCTGACAGTCGCGAGTATCCCCTGATCCGTGACCGTCTCACATACATGGCTTAAGACACTGTCGGCAACGATCAGTGCGTTGTCAACAGGCAGTCCCTTTGAGGAAGCGTACGTAGCGCTCACATATACGTTATCTACAAGCTCTTTTCTGGTCAGGACCGCATCACGTATGATTCGGTCCCCTTCAAGCACAAAAAGCCCGGCCTGTTCACGCTCCTTCTTGGAGCGCTGCAGTGCTGCGAGCTCTTTGATCTTTTTGTTTGAATTGCTCTCAATCATGAGTTTTTCCCCTGTTCAAAGAATCTTTAGCCGGTTCCTCGCCAAACACTTCACTTGAGTATCAGGTTTCAAGATGTAAAAGCTTCTCTGCGCGGTCGGCGGCCTGAAGGCTGTCGAGCAGCTCGGTGAGGTCACCGTTCATGACGTCATCAAGACAGTACAGAGTGAGCTTGATCCTGTGGTCCGTGCACCTGCTCTGAGGGAAGTTGTAGGTTCTGATCTTCTCGGAGCGGTCTCCTGTGCCGATCTGGCTGCGGCGGTTGCTTGCTTCCTTCTCGTGGGCCTTTTCGAGCTCCATCTCGTAAAGTCTGGCTCTCAGAACCTTGAGTGCCTTGTCCCGGTTCTTGAGCTGCGACTTCTCATCCTGACACGAGATCACGATACCGGTGGGTATGTGAGTGAGTCGTACCGCGGAATCTGTCGTGTTGACGCACTGTCCGCCGTTACCGGATGCTCTGAACACATCAAACTTGCAGTCGTTAAGGTCGAGCTGAACGTCGACTTCCTCGGCTTCCGGCATGATCGCAACAGTGGCTGTCGAGGTGTGTATCCTTCCTCCGGACTCTGTTACAGGGATCCTCTGTACGCGATGAACTCCGCTTTCGTACTTGAGTCTTGAGAAAACGCCCTGTCCGTTGATCATAAAGATCATTTCTTTATAGCCGCCGATACCGTTCTCGCTGAAGCTGACCATCTCTGTCTTCCAGCGCATGGATTCGGCGTATTTCTGGTACATCCTGAACAGATCGCCCGCGAAAAGCGCTGCTTCGTCACCGCCCGCTCCCGCTCTGATCTCGACGATGACGTTCTTGCCGTCGTCGGGGTCTTTGGGAAGAAGAAGGATCTTCAGCTCCCCTTCAAGCTCATCAGAACGGTCGCTCGCGCTCCGGAGCTCTTCTTTCGCGAGTTCCCTCATCTCGGGATCTGTCTCGCTCTCAAGCATGGCGGAAGTATCTTCTATATCCTTGCGGACTTTCTTGTATTCTTCGAATTTGGACGCAATAACAGAAAGCTCAGACTCTTCTTTCATGAGCTTCTTAAAACGCGACGGATCCGAAGCCGCGCCGGGTGACGCAAGCTCGTCACGGACCTCGCCGTATCTGAGGGCGATATCCTCAAGTTTCTGAAAAATGTCCATATAAACTCCTCTTTGAAGTAAAAGGTTACTTTCTGCGGCCGCAGACCACTCTGGGGAGATCAGCCAGATCCCT
>JAEEQC010000043.1 GCA_016285135.1 Lachnospiraceae bacterium | reverse complement strand
GTGTGCGGGCGGCTGTACAGTCACACTCACAAAGGACACATGGGGCTACGTCCAGCTCAAATGCGAGACAGAAGGCGATTTCGTAAAATCCGGCTCAAGAGTCATCTGGACAGACGACTTTGAAGGCAACACATGCAAGCTTACATTTGAAATAGATAAAGAGAAACTCAGACCCGGTCGTAACTTCGGTGCGCTCAGGCTTTCATCGCTCAGAGCAGACAACACTATCGAAGTGAGATGCCGCAATGAATCCGCCAAGAGGCGCACGCTCCTTATCAAGAGCAGGATCAGGCATGACATGATCTCCGTGACCGAGTCGTACATCAAATACAGGTTCGGCAAGATCCCGTCGAACCGCTTTACGGCTGAGGTAGAGACGGTACTCGACGGCCTGAGGCCGCTCAGGAACGAGACTATCTACGACAGATTACTCGGCATCTACGCGCTTGCTGTTTCCGGCAAGACTTTTAAGGCCGACACTCTTCTGAGGGGCATTCTCGAAGAGGAAGAGTGGAGAGGGGCATCTCCGAGGATCTACGGAAGCGTCCTGTTCCTTGAGGGCATCATCCGGAGAGAGGATCCCCGCAGCGTCACGGAACGCTTGCGACGCGTATATGAACAGTCGGACGATCCCTTTGTTATGGTGCTCTGCATCCTTGCGGACGAACGTCAGTCGATACTTCCCGAGCACGCCTACGAAATGCTCAGGGAGAGCTCGCAGTCCTCGATCCTTTCGATACCCGTCGTAACGGAGGCGGCTCTGATCGTCGCCAGAAGACCCGAAGTCATCAGAGAACTCGGACTTTTTGATATAAAAGCCATCGATATGGCACTCGAAAACAAAGCGATACAGAGGAAGGGTGCACAGACCCTTTCATACGCCGCATCGAGGTGCAAGAAGGGCGGAAGGCTCTTTATCGATGCGTTTGAAAAGCTTTACAGTCAGTTCCCCGTGCCCGAGGTACTTGAGGCGCTCTGTCACATCGTTATGGTTTCCGAAGAGCGCAGCGCGCGTACGTACAGGATCCTTCTTAAGGGCTGCAGGGATAATGTCAGGGAAGTCGGCATATTTGAGGAGTGCGTCAGGTCTCTTGCCGCAGCGGGCCTCACGGAGACTGCCGACCAGATCCTGACCGTTTACTTTGAGAAAGGCATCGACCTTGAAGACAGCGTAAAGGCGGCGTTCTTCGCCAATGTTGCCCGCAACAGGGACAAGCTGCCGCTTGTTTCACCCGCCTTTAACATGCTTATGCGTGAATTCACCATCGCCGGAATGCGCGAGGGCAGGGTCGACCCCGATTACGCTACTCTTTATAACGATCTTCACGGATTTGAAACACTTCCCGCCGACGCGGTTGCAAGACTTCCCGAGATCGTCTTCAAATATAAGGTCTCTGACATCGGCATGCCGCACGTGGCTTATGTCTGCGTCGTACACAGACAGCGCACCGAGGAGACAAGATATCCGGTTGTCTGCGGTGAGGCTCTTGTGGACATTTACACCGACCAGTACATGCTCTGCTTTGAGGACGCGGACGGCTCGAGGCTTCTGGAGTGCGAGCATGAACTCGAGAGGCTCATTACGAACAACGACCTTATCGACTTCTGTCTTGAAAACTGTACCGATGACAGGAGTGTTGCCCTTAATATCTGCGTTTCGAAGAAAACGATCGATTCGACACGCATGTGCCGCGAGAATGAGGAACTGAGCGAAGAATTCAGGCTCATCTGCACAAAGAGGCTGATCGCCTACTACTACGAGAACCTTGAAGGCGAGATGATGGAGAGTTACCTTGTGGGGCTTGACCTGTCGCGTCTTTCCCGCAAAGAGCGCTCGGCGATGATCGAGCTTATGATCAACAGGGAGCTCTACAGCCTTGCGTTCAAGAACATAGAGCTCTACGGCTGCTACGGGATCGATGTCCGAAAGCTTGCTCGGCTGGCTTCGAAGCTCCTTGCATCACACAGCGAGGTCGATGACCGAAACCTCCTGGTGGCGATCTGTGCGAATGTTTTTGAGGCGGGTAAGGCCGACAAGAACATCCTTGCACTGCTTGCAACTTACTACAGCGGTGACTGCGAAACGACTTACGCGATCTGGAAGAGCGCGGTCGATGAGGGCGTCGACACCACCGACATAGAGGAGAGGCTCCTCGGACAGTTGCTTTTTACCGAGAGCGACATGAACTATTCGAGAACGGTCTTCAAGCATTACTACTCACACCGCAGCTCCGGCAAGCTTGTGAAGGCTTTTATCTCCTATTACGCATATGGCTGTCTCCTTTACGACCGCCCCCCTGACGACGAAATGCTTATGCTTATGAAGCGTGAGTGCGAATACGAGAGCAATGATGTGTGCGTTCTGGCGCTCTTAAAGATCTACTCTACGAGGACATCCTTTACGGATGCGGAGAAGCAGTTCATAGAGAAAGAGCTTGAGCGCATGGAGGGCAAGAACCGCGTCTTCCCGTTCTTCGCGAAGTTCGTCGGGAAGATCAGCGTACCTCACACGATCCGTGACAGGTACTACATCGAGTATCACACGGAGCCGGGCAAGCAGGTCTTCATAGATTACAGGATCTGTAAGGGCGGTGCCGAAAGCGAGTTCATACACGAGCCGATGAGGGACGCCGGGTACGGGATCTTCGTCAAGGAAGTTACGCTCTTCAGTGACGAGTCCGTTCAGTACTACATTACTGAAGGGACCGGTGACACGAGACAGATCACTCAGTCCTGCATTGATTATGTTCAGTCACAGGGAACCGAGCGCAACCTTTCGCGCTACGGACGCCTTTCACTCATCATCGAGGCCGAAAGGATGCACGACAGAGAGACGCTTGTGAGGGCGCTTGAAGACTACCTCAAGAACGATCATCTCAGCAGGAAACTTTTCAACCCGATCACATAAGCATTAAGGTCGGGCAGAGATAAACACACGGGGAATTATTGATGGACGAGGAAAGAACACTGATTTTGGGGATGGATATCTGTGACGGGTCGCTGCAGCTCGCATATCTTGACGAGCGCGGCGAGATGGTCAGCGTTTCCCCTTTCAGCAACGATGTCGGTAAATACAGGATCCCCACTGCCATCTGCACGGATCCGCAGTACAAGGAATGGTACTGCGGGAACGACGCGATGAGGATGAAGGGCAGAGAAGGGATCGCCTATTTCGACGATCTTGTTGAACGCGCAAAGGCCGACGACGGAGAGCCGGCGCTCGGGGGACTCACCCCTACGGCGCTTTTGACGCACTTCTTCCGGATCGTGCTCACGGCACTGAGGGAGAAGACCGGCGGCCAGATCATCAAGGGCCTGACCGTTTCGATCAAGAAAGAGGACGAAGCGGCGAAACAGGTGATAGAAAAAGCATTCGGGCAGCTCGGGATCGAGAGTGACAGACTCCTCATCATAAGCCATCCGGAAGCGTTCATGAACTACGTGGTCTCCCAGAACAAGGATATCTGGATCAATGATGTCGGAATGTTCTATCTGTCACAGGATGCTTTTGAATTCTACAGGCTGACGTTCGGCAGAAAACAGGGACCTGTGTGTGTCGTGACCGAGAAGACCGATCTTTCGGGATATGTCGACGGGGCACAGATCATCAGGGGCGATACGACGGATGCCGTGACGGATTTTAAAGAAGCCGTCTCAAAGATGATCAACAAGCAGATGGTTTCGGCACTGTATTTTACGGGACCCGGATTTGAAAGCGCGTGGGCCGACGAAGTTCTCAAGGGGCTCTGTGCGGGCAGGAGGATCTTCAGGGGTCAGAACCTTTTCGTCAAGGGCTCCGGCTATAAGTCACGCAGGACATTTTCTCCCGCGCAGGACGAGGAAGAGTTTGTCTATGTAGCACCCGATGCCCTCAAGAGCAGCATCTCTCTCAGGGCGTACAAGGACGGGGGTTACGAGGAAGCGATGCTCGCGGATATCGGCACGCCGTATCTGCAGGCATCAAAAAAGGTTGAGGTCATCATGGACGAGACAAACGAGCTCGACCTGATCGTCCACAACGTACTTAAGAAGGATTTTGTCTGCGCCATCATGACGCTTGACAATCTCGAAGAAAGAAATGACAGATCCGTTAAGGTCAGCATCACACTCAAGTTCGTCGACCGTGATACGTGCGTTATCACCGTCAGGGACATCGGATTCGGGGAGATCAGAGAAACGACCTACAGGATTTGGGAGCAGATACTAAAGATATGAGCAGAGTCATCTTGTGTTCCGGCAAAAGGGCTGATGTGCCCTTCGTGATGAAGGCTTCAGGGCGTAAGGTTTACACCGTGGAGGAGCTTTGCTATTGCCTTCGTGACGAGCTTGAGACACTTGACGGCGACACTCTCGGAAGGGAGCTTGCCGATTTCCTCGGCAGAGAGCTCGGACTTACCGAAAGAGCGCAGACGCTCCGCAAGCTCGTCGATGAAGGAAGTGAGCTCAAGAGCAGGCTCGTGGTCGTACTCTGCGCAAGTGATCTCTACACCGCTCCGGAGATCAACGAGATCTGCGAGGACTTTGAAAAGAACCTGAACATGACGCCGCTATTGCGTGCCAAGAAGGTTGCAGACAGGAATCTCCTCGAGGGGCGCATTAAGACAGCGCTCAGCGGCTACAGAGACATCCTTTCCGATGACAGGATCGGTGAGCTATCCGACAGTGACCTTTCGGCAGTACTGCATAACTGCGGCGTTATAAGGATGAGACTCGGATATCCGGAGGAAGCGGCATCACTGTTCCTGAGGGCCTACGCTCACAGCGACGAACAGGAGACGGTGCGCAGCTATCTGCTTGCGCTCAAGCTGCTCGGGGACGAGGAACGGTACATAAAAGAAGCAATGAGGCTGTTTGACAGCGGAGATATCCTCAAAGACCTTGAGGACGAGATAGGAACGGTCCTTAAGCGCTTCGAAGAGGGCGGAAATCTTGACTGCGTCGAAAGACTCAAAGGGCTTTTGGAGGACAACAGTCCTGCCGAGTTTGACAGGCTGTCGCATGAGATAGTCGGTGAACTGAAGGCTTCTTACAGAGCCGACATCGAAAGCATGGAATAACGAAACGGGGTTAGAGATGGGTTTATTCAGACGATCCAAAAAGAAAAAAGAAGCTTTGAACGATCAGGATCCGGTTCTGCGGTGGATGACCGTCGACGAAGCGCTCGCATACAGCAGCGGAGACACTTCGGTGCTTGAAAAAGCGGTCGGCAAGATCGCCTACGAGTACAAGATCATGGCCCGCGAGCTCTCCGAAAAGCAGGAGGAGATCAAGCAGGATTACACACTTGATACCGAGCTTCTCGGGGATATCAAGAGATTTGAGATGTTGCCGGAGAAAACGAGGGCATCGATAGTGGATTCGGCGAGGCTCATCATGAATCTCGGTGATGAAAGAACGAGGTTCCAGAACAAAGAAAGGAAGATCTCGGGCGAGCAGAAAAGGAGCATGGCACAGTACGACGCACTGCTTCCCGAAAAGCTCGAGGAGATCAGACAAAAAGAAGAATACCTCATGCTTGTCGAAGAGGACATGCGCAAGCTCGAGGGAGAGAAGGGCATCATAGCCTTTGAACGGGAAAGAGCGGTCGAAAAGCGCAGGTTCCTCGGCAAATTCTCGGCATTTGTGGCGGCAGCGGCACTCCTGATCTTCATTCTGCTGCTCGTCCTTATGAAGAACGGCAACGACAAGCTTATGCCGGCGTTTTTCGTGACCGGAGTGGCCGTCATCGGATTTGCGTTATACTACTTCCTCTCCATGAAAGAGTGCGCTATGGTGATCCACAGGTGCGACATCTCAAACAACAGGGCACTGCAGCTGCTCAATAAGGTCAAGATCAAGTACGTCAACACCTCGGGCACGCTTCAGTACATGTACGAGAAGTATCACGTCAAAGGCTACAGCGAGCTTAAGAACACGTGGGAAGAGTACGTTCACGAGAAAGAGTCCGAGAAGATGTACGCCAGCAACACGAGACTCCTCGCGGGTTACGAGCAGACGCTCCTCGATGAACTCCACCATGCCGGATTCGTTCATCCGCAGGCGCTCGTTTCGGAACCGGAGATCCTTTTTAACAGGGGCGAAATGCAGAGGTACAAAGAGTCACTTGAGGAAAGTCGCGAAAGACTCAGGACGATGCTCGACGACGGCATGAAGCAGGCACTCGAACTTAAAAAGGAAGTTGAGGACGCAAAGAGCCGCTATCCGGGCTGCAGCAAGCTGTTTGACAGTGTTTACGAGTGAGAGTTCTTTCTATCAGAAAAAAAGCTAACCCCAAGCTTGCGTTTTTGAGTGGGATGTTTTATTATTCTCTAGTATGACGTGTTCGGGCAAAACCGAATATTCCAAAGTTTCAGCTAAGTGGTAAAGGAGAACCAAGATGTATTCATTTGAAGAGATTCGAAAAGCGGATCCCGATGTGGCCGCAATCATAACCCGCGAAGCAGATCGTCAGAATGCTCATATCGAGCTGATCGCTTCCGAGAACTTTGTCAGCAAGGCAGTTATGGCAGCTATGGGCAGCCCCCTGACAAACAAATATGCGGAGGGATATCCCGGACACCGCTACTACGGCGGATGTGAGTTCGTGGATCAGGTAGAGGAACTTGCCATCGAGAGAGCAAAGAAGCTCTTTAATTGTACATATGCAAACGTTCAGCCCCATTCCGGAAGCCAGGCAAATCAGGCTGTCATCACAGCACTCTTGCAGCCCGGTGACACGTTTATGGGCATGAACCTCGCTCACGGCGGACATCTTTCACACGGATCGCCCGCAAACATCTCGGGCATGTACTACAACTGCGTACCTTACGGTGTTAACAGCAACGGTTATATCGATTATGACGAAGTAGAGAAGATCGCGGTTGAGAATAAGCCCAAGCTCATCATCTGCGGTGCAAGCGCTTATGCACGCGCTATCGACTTCAAGCGTTTCAGAGAGATCGCTGACAAGGTTGGCGCATATCTCATGGCCGATGTCGCTCATATCGCAGGCCTTGTTGTAACAGGCTACCATGAGAGCCCCATCCCTTACGCTCACGTTACCACAGCTACATGCCACAAGACTCTTCGCGGACCCAGAGGCGGTCTCATCCTCTCAAGCGAGGAATTTGCTAAAGAGCATAAATTCAACAAAGCGATCTTCCCCGGAATCCAGGGCGGACCTCTTATGCACGTTATCGCTGCAAAGGCCGTTGCTTTCGGTGAGGATCTTAAGCCCGAGTACAAAGAGTACGCAGGACAGATCATCAAGAACGCTCAGACACTTGCTTCGGAGCTTGTAAAGAACGGTTTCAATCTTGTTTCGGGCGGTACGGACAACCACCTCATGCTCCTTGATCTTCAGAACATGGGCATGACAGGAAAGCTTGCTGAGGAGCTTCTCGGCAAGGTCAACATCACTGTCAACAAGAACACTGTTCCCAACGATCCTCAGTCTCCTTTCGTTACGAGCGGTCTGAGACTGGGAACACCCGCAGTTACATCGCGCGGCATGAAGGAAGCAGACATGAAGCTCATCGCTGAGGCGATCACTATCGTACTTAAGAACCCTGAGGGTGACCATTCTCAGGCAGCATCCATCGTTAAGATGCTCACCGATGCCTACCCTCTTTACGCATAAGAACAGAAATGGACGAAAAGACGATAAACGGCGTCACATTCGCCAGGATGATCAGAGGCGGCGCACAGAATCTGCGCGCCAACAGAAACGTGGTGAATGCGCTCAATGTTTTCCCGGTTCCCGACGGTGATACCGGTGACAACATGTGTTTGACACTAGAGGCGGGAGCTTCGAGGATATCCCCGACCGAAGAAGACATCGAAGGTGTTGCAAAGCAGGCGGCGAAGGGGATGATGCTCGGAGCCAGAGGCAATTCCGGCGTTATCCTTTCAAGGATATTTGCCGGGATCAGCAACGGACTTCAGGGTCATGTTACGGCCGGCATCGGAGAGATAGCCGATGCCCTCTCACAGGGTGTGAGCGAAGCCTATGCAGCCGTTTCGAATCCTGTGGAAGGGACGATGCTCACAGTATACAGAGACGCTGTAGAGTATGCCCGGTCAAAGATCTGCGACGATTCTACCCTCGAGGGGTTTGCGGCCGACATGATCGCCGAGCTTAAAAACTCACTTGAGAGGACACCTTCGCTTCTTGATGTACTTCGTGAGGCCGGCGTCGTGGACAGCGGCGGAGCCGGACTCGTGTATATTGCGGAAGGCGCCATCGCCGGTGTTAACGGGACTCTTGAAGAAGAGCCCGGTACGGCGGAAGAGGAACAGAAAAGCCAGGGACCGGATCTTTCGCTTTTTACGGAAGACAGTGTCCTTACATACGGGTATTGCACAGAGTTTTTACTCCGTCTTACCCGCGCCAAGACGGATATCGACGCTTTTGACCCCGAGGAACTCAGAAAGTACCTCGAAGGACAGGGCGATTCGGTCGTTCTCTTCAGGGACGGTACCATCGTAAAAGTGCATGTTCATACCAAGAATCCGGGTGCGGTGCTCGAGCACTGTCAGCAGTACGGCGAATTCCTCACCCTTAAGATCGAGAACATGACGCTCCAGCATTCGGAGAAAGGGCAGACCGGTGATAAGACCGTGACGGAGGGTTACAGACCCAAGTCCTTAAAGCCCCGCTCCAGATACGGTATCGTCACCGTTTCGTCGGGCGAAGGGATCAACAGAACCTTCCTCGAGCTCGGAGCGGATGTCTGCATCGAAGGCGGTCAGTGCATGAATCCTTCCGTTGAGGATTTCCTTAGGGCATTTGATGCGATCGATTCGGACTGTATAATCGTTTTCCCGAATAACAGCAATATCATACTTACTGCACAGCAGGCCTGCGCGATGTATGACAGAGTGGCCGTACGGATCGTTCCCACAAAGACGATCGGAGAGGGCTATTCGGCAATCTCGATGCTCGATACCGCTATCGAGGATCCCGATGAGCTTGTGAAAGTCGCGACAGAGGGACTTGAGGGTGTTGTGACGGGACAGGTCTCAAAGGCAGTCAGAGACACCGTTATGGGCGGTGTCGAGGTTAAAGAGGGATCATATATCGGATTTGTGGGTGATGAGATCCACAACTGCGAGGATGACCCGGTCGATGCTCTCTGCGGACTGGCAGAAAAACTCAGTGCAGGCGATTATGGCGTGATACTTGTGATCAGCGGTGCGTCCGTCACTCCGGACAAGGCCCGTGAAGCTCAGGACAGGCTTACGTCGGCATTTGCCAGAAGCGAGGTCATACTCATCGACGGAGGTCAGGCGGTATACGACTTTATAATGGTTCTGGAATAAACCAAACAGGGGGTTTACATGCTCAGAGTATTTGTGGATTCGGATATGGATTTTACGCCCGAGAAAGCGGCAGAGTATGGCTTTGGACTTATAAGCATGCCCTACACCATGGACGGCAATCTCGTATATCCCTACGAGGATTTTGAGTTTTTCGATCAAAAGGCTTTTTACGACAGACTGAGGCAGGGTATCATCCCTACAACAAGCGCTATCGGAGCCGAAAAGTACATCGAGTACTTTGAACCTGTTTTCGAGGCGGGACATGATGTCCTCTACATTCATTTCTCGGCAGCGATGTCGGCTACTTTCGGAGCGCTTGACGAAGCTGTCAGGAGGCTTCAGAGCAAGTATCCCGGTCGCAGGTTCTACGAGGTCGATACGCTTGCGATCACCTCACTCAGCTATAACATCGCCTGCGAAGCCGGCGAATTATACAGAAGAGGTGCCACTGCGGAGCAGATCATCGAATTTGTCGAAAAGGAAAGACAGCATTTTGCGATGTATTTCTTTGCGGACGATCTTACTTTCTTCAAGCACAGCGGAAGAGTCTCGGGACTTGCCGCTACGATGGGCACGATGTTCGGTATCAGACCGATCATCTATATCGGTGAAGAGGGAAAGATGGTCAGCATAGGCAAGGAGAGAGGCCGCGTTAAGGCCATGGAGAAGCTTGTCTCATATGTTCATGACCTCGGACGCAATCTTACGGAGCACAGGGTCGTGATCGGTCATTCGGATTGTGAGGACGTTGCGCTTGAGATCAAGCAGATGCTTCTCGATCAGATAGACAGCAGACTGAACATAGAGCTTGTGGTAGTTAATCCGACTGCGGGCAGCCACTGCGGACCCAACGGCGTCGGGATCTCATTCTACGCTAAACACAGATGACGTTTGAAACGGGATAAGAGGGGAACAATGGTTAAGATAGTAATAGACTGCTTCGGAGGGGACGAAAGCCCCAGGGTCAATATCGAGGGAAGTATAGACGCCCTTGCGAGATTCAATGACCTTGAGCTTGTGCTCGTCGGAGATGAGACACAGATCAAAGATGAACTTGCGAAGCAGCAGTTTTCATCGGATCGCATAAGCATTGTGCATGCACCCGATGTGATCGGATGTAATGAGCGGCCGACAGAGGCGGTTCGTAAAAAGAAAGACAGTTCACTCATGACGGGCATCAGGCTCCTTCGTGAGGATGATACACTTGCGGGACTTGTGAGCATCGGATCGACCGGTGCGATCGTTGCGGCGGCGACTCTTCGTGTCGGAAGAGTACCCGGTGTCGTACGTCCCACACTTTGCCCGCTTCTTCCCACCATGAAGGAAGGCGTGATCGTCGGTATCTGCGACAGCGGTGCGACGGTTGACTGCACAGCGACCCAGCTCTACCAGTTCGCGATCATGGGCTCCCTCTACATGGAGAAGGTCTTCGGGGTTAAGTCTCCGAGGGTTGCACTCCTTAATGTCGGAGTCGAAGAAGAGAAGGGCGATGAACTTCGCAAAGAGGTTTATCAGATGTTAAAGAACGAACCCAGGATCAATTTCGTCGGCAACATGGAAGGACGTGAGCTCCTGAAGGGCGATGTCGACCTCGTCGTTTGCGACGGATTCTCGGGCAACGTTATGTGCAAGACTGTTGAGGGCACCGCGATCGAGATGTTCAGGATGATAAAGAAGGACATCCTCTCATCCCTTAAGTTCAAGATCGGTGCATTGTTCCTGAAAAAGATGTTTGCAAAGGAAAAGGCATTCCTCGATTACCAGAACTACGGCGGAAGCGTTCTGCTCGGAGCTTCGAAGGTCATCGTTAAGGGACACGGCAGCAGCAAGCGCGTTGCATTCGCAAAGTGCATCGAGCAGGCATATATGATGGAGACGGGCAACTTAAATCCCGAGCTCGAAAAAATCTTTTCCGAAAATAAAGCTTGATTCATGAGCTTGTTTATGACAATAATAGATGCAGAAGATTCGCATCGAAGATAAGGAGGAAAATAGAGATGTTTGATTCTGTAAAGAAGATTCTTGTTGAGGAGCTTGGTGTCGATCCCGATACAGTTAAGCCCGAGACAAAGATTAAGGATGAGCTTGGCGCTGACTCACTTGACGTTATGCAGCTTCTTATGACCATCGAGGATGAGTACGGTGTTACGATTCCTGATGAGGAGCTCACAAGCTTTGAGACAGTACAGGATGTATGCGATTTCCTTGAGAAGCAGAATCCCTGATCGCAAGACAACTGAACATGACAATTTAAAGGAGCCTCCGGACTGAATGTCGGGAGGCTCTTATTATGCCATGTCAGATCGCTGAGTTGCAGGACAGTAGTGGATCGACCCGGTGAAAGATCAATAAATGTAGTTCTTCTTGGGTGAAGAAAGCGTCTGGCCTGCCCTGTAGGCTCTCAGACGACGCCTGTAGAACAAGTACGCAACGCCCGCTCCCACAAGCATTACAACCGCTATAAGGATCGCGCACTGCGCGAAGAAGCTTTCGGGAAGCATGTCAATGATCGGGTCCGTATTGGGATCAAAGATCCAGTCGTCGTTGTTGAACATCAGCTTGTGGAATACAAGGAAAAGTGTGTCGAAGCTGATGAGCGAAAAGAGCGAGACGAACACGGGAAGTACCGCTGCGCAGATAGCGCACGTCCTCAGATAAAGGAACGAACCCTCGCGATGCCTCATTATGAACATCGTAACGGCAGCGACAAGGCCGACCGCTCCGGCAACATAGATGATGTTGAAGATGTTCTTGACCTCGGCAAAATGCGAGATCGCCGATGCCGACGACGGGATCGAAGGAAAAACGAGCGCGTCGGTAAAGAACGGACAGCAGTAGTCGATGAGAGCGTCGTAGTTCTCTCTGATAACGACCGCGTTGTAACCGCTGGCGGTCGGAAGATCGTTCCAGCTGATATTAAGGTAATAAAGGGCACGGAAATTGACAGCAATATAAAGACCGACAGCAAGTAATGCGATCATAAAACAGATCCCGATCACAATGTCAGTCCATCTGAAACGTTCACCTGATTTAAAAGTGAATTGCCTGCTCACAACGCCCCTCATTTCCTTTCAACAAAATTATTCTACAACAGTAACACTATACTATCACAATGTTTTCGGCATTACAAGGGCAATAATAAAAATATGTAAAGTGATTTTAAGCACGAGTGTCAAAACCTCTGATCCCCTGTGCGGGGACAGTCGGATCCTGAGTCTTCGACTGTAGAATGGAGCTGCCGGGGGTCGGTTCTTTCACGCGCTCGTGAAAATCCATGGTGGGTTCGACACCGATCGCGGAAAGCCTTTCTGAAAGTGTCCCGCTCTCGCTTTCGAGAAGCTTTGAGGCATCTTTTGAGGAGAAAAAGTCAACCCTGAGGGAGTTGCCCTTGAGGACCATTTTGATATCGAGCTCCTTAAGCGAAGGCATGTTTAGGTGAAGGACAGCACTCGAGCCTTCGTCCTTCCTGATGCGTGTTTTTTTGTTCGCAAAGAAACGAAGGTGAGTCTTTTTCTCTTCGTCCTCGTTCTTTATGGGAACTTCCGCATATGCATACATGTCGTTGAGTTTCAGCATCGTTCGCATGGAATTCATGGCCTTATCGACTTTGGCAGCCATAGCTTCGTCGCCGCGCCTATGCGAGACCTCACGTGCGTTTTCGAGGTAGGTAACGGCCGATTCGATGAAACGTTTGATGCCTTCCGATGATATATCGGAGGCCTTTATTCCGGGCTTCTCCGAGAGAGCGGAGACAAGTTCCTTAAAAGAAAGCTGTGAGAGCGGTCTCACGGAGGAGCTCTCTGTGTCAGCCTGTGAAGCAGCTGCAAAAGCGGCTTGCCCCTCAGGGATCTGAGCGGAGGTGAGACCAGATGTCTGAGCTCCGTTTACGGGCGGATTCACTCCGCTTGCCGGGGCTGCGGTTTGAGTGTCACCGTGCTGCGCGACTGTGGTCTGAGGATTATGGGAAGCTTCGGTTGTTGCCTGAACAGGGGTAGCCGAAGTGCTCTGCGCGGAGCCGGATACAGTGACTCCGTTATCTGAGACAGAACCCGTCGGGCTCTGTGATAAAACGCCGGACGCAGACTGATCGTTTGAGATCGCAGTGCTCTGCGCGGAAGCTGAGGGCGAGTCATGACTGCCGGGTGTGGCCGTGTTTTGTGTGAGTCCTGCGGGAGAGTTCTGACTGTCTGCGACTGCTGTGTTTTGAGTGGTACCGGAAGTGGCATCCTGACCGTCCTGCACGGCAGTACTCTGAGCGTAAGCTGAGGACTGCGAGGGGGAGAGAGCGGAAGAACCGGAGGCTTCAGCGGGTAATGCCTGACCTGTGGAAGTGTCGGATCCCTGAGTGGCTACGCCGGCAGCGTCCCGACCGGGTGTCAAGGCGGAGAGCTGTTCCGGTGCACCGGGGGTTGTACCCGGGGCTTCTGTCGGGAGGGCAGGAGCGCCCTGCGAACCTGCCGGGATCTGTACCTGCGGAGCCGCTTCGCCCGCGGATCCCTGACTCTCCAAGAGGGCGCTTTGAGTGCCCGAAAGCGCTGAAGATTCGCCTTGAGAGGCAAGAGAAGCCTCAGCCATGGAACCCGAGGGGGTAATATATGCGTCGGCATCCGAAAGGATACCGGAGGATTCAATATACGAACCGATATCGCCGAGAGAGTCGAGTAGCATGTCGCGTGCGGCGAGAAAAGCGTTCGCATCCTCAAGGGAAGAGGGCGTGATCTCGACGCCCGCGGATCTGAGAAGTACCACGGATTCCACCGACTCGTTCGGATAAGAAGAAAGTGCTCTCGCGACCGACTTGAGTGTCTCGGCATCGATAGGGAGCTCCTGCGCGATGAGGGATGAGACGATCTGCCTGTTGCGGGCGTTGTCGGTGAGCCCGGCATCGGAAAGAGCCTGAGTGATGACGGGACCGGGAACGGGAGTCGGAGCGGGAGTCGAAGACGTCGAAGCTGTCGACGGGCTTTCACCGGAAACACGCACGGAAGAGCCCGCGGATGCGGACTGTGATCGGTTCTGTGTCTCTGAAGCGGTGTGTACGCCGGCTTCGCGGTAATCGTTCATTGTGATACCCATACGTAAACCCTCCGAACTGGATCTGTGAAAAAGTCTTATCTAGTCTTTCGGCATTTTTCTGTGAAAAAGTCTTATCTAGTCTTTCGGCATTTTATTAAAAATATTATATATCATTTTTGAAAAATATGTTATACTGATACAGCAAAACACAATAACAATGTTATCGTTTTTTATAACCCGATACATAGTATTGTGTACCGCAAGAAAAGGTTTAAAATATCGTAATCAAGAGGAGAGAGCAATGTCCGATTTTTGTTTGGTGTCCGACGTTACCGCTGAGATCTCTCAGGCTAACGTGGATAAGTATGGTATCAGAGTTGTTCCTATGACGTTTTTCCTTGGGGATAAGGAATATCATCAGTACCCTGACAATCATGAACTCAGCATGAAGGAGTTCTACGAGGGGCAGGTAGCAGGTCTCGAGACGAAGTCTTCACAGATCACTCCTGCCGAGTTTACCAAAGCATTCGAGGAGATCCTGAAGGAAGGCAAAGACATCATCTATTACGGTCTTTCTTCGGGCCTCTCGGGAACCTACAACTCGTCCGTTATCGCAGCGGATGAGCTTCAGGAGAAGTACCCGGAGCGCAGGATCAAGTGTATCAACGCGATCTGTGCATCCGTCGGTGAGGGCTATGTGTTTGTCAAGGCGGCTAAGAAGGCTGCTGAGGAGAACTTAAGCTTCGACGAAGTTGTCAAGTACATCGAAGAAACACAGTATTCGGTCTGCCATTGGTTCATGGTGGATAATCTTGACCAGCTCCGAAAGGGCGGACGTATCAGTGCGGTATCGGCTATCGTCGGATCGGCGCTCAATATCTGCCCCGTTATCACGACCAACAGAGAGGGCGAGTTAAGAGTTGCAGCCAAGATCCGTGGAAAGAAGAAGGCTATGAACTACCTCATCGAGAGGATCGAGGAGGACGGTTTCAAGGACGATAACGATCTCATCATGGTCGGTCATGCCAACAATATGGAAGCGGCGGAAAAGCTGAAGGCCGACATCCTTGAAAAAGGTCTCGCAAAAGAAGTTGAGATCGCAGACATCGGCCCCGTTATCGGTTC
>JAEEQC010000214.1 GCA_016285135.1 Lachnospiraceae bacterium | reverse complement strand
GCATGAAAAGAGGAACGATCATGGATGAAAAATATGTTTTTGACTGTCCTCACTCCTCCGGGTGCGGAGGCTGCAGCTATAACAACATCGCATACGAAAAACAACTGGAAAAGAAAGAGGGCCGTATTCGCGGCCTTTTTGCGCAGTTACCGGGAGATAAGAGCTTTAAACCGGACAGGATCGTTGCCGCAGCATGTCCTTATCACTACAGAAACAAGGTACATGGTGTCTTGGGATATAGGCGTTCGAAGATCATCTGCGGACTGTACAGCGAAGACAGCCACAAGCTCGTTAATGTGACGGACTGTCTTATCGAGGACGAGGTTGCTTCCGCGGTCATCGCCGGTGTCGCCGAACTTGCCGGACCCTTTAAGTACACGATATTCGATGAGGACAAGGGAAGAGGTTTTTTACGGCATGTTCTTGTGAGAGTCGCTCATTCGAGAGGAGAAAAAAAGCTTCTGGTTGTCATCGTTACCGCTTTAAAAGAGTTTCCGAGGAAAAACGATTTTGTAAAGGCTTTGACCGCGAAGTTTCCTATGATCGAAAGCATTGTCTGGAATTACAACCCGAGGAGGACGAGCATGGTCCTTTCCGATAACAACACGGTCATATACGGACCCGGTTATATTGTTGATGATATGCTCGGACTTAGGTTTGCCATCTCTGCAGGATCGTTCTACCAGGTAAATCATGAGGGAGCTGAGAAAATGTACTCGCTCGCACGGGAGTTCGCCGGGCTCACGGGGAAAGAAAGAGTGCTCGACGCGTACTGCGGAACAGGGACCATAGGCATGCTTATGTGCGACCGTGCTGAAAGCGTTACGGGTGTTGAACTTAACGAGTCGGCTGTCAGGGATGCCGTTTTCAACAAAAAACTCAACAAAATAAAGAATTACAGAGTGCTGTGTGCGGACGCGACCAAGTATATCACGGATCTTAGGGGCAAAGACGCCTTTGATGTCGTGATAATGGATCCGCCGAGAGCCGGAAGTACACCGGCGTTTATCGATGCGGTCGTTCGCTCAAAAGTCAGAAAGGTCGTCTATATCTCCTGTAATCCCGAAACTCTTGTGAGGGATCTGAGACTGTTTATAAAAGGCGGATTTGTGCTAAAAAAAGCCGTTCCGATCGATATGTTCCCGGGGACTTCGCATGTTGAAGTCTGTTGTTTGCTTGAACAATTAAAATCCTGTTGAAATGAATGAGAAAGCAACTTTAATGTGAGGTTTTTGTATGGTACGAGAAGTCGTAAAAGAGGATTTGGATTCATTACTTGAACTGTATCTGTTTTTACATGAAGACAGTATTCCGGAGCATGACAGGCATTTGGAGAAAACATGGGAACAGATTCTTGAAGATCCTAATCATCATCTGATCGTGAATGAAATTGATGGTCAGATCATATCCTCCTGTGTATGCGTGATCATACCGAATCTGACCAGAAATGTGAGGCCATATGCGTTTGTCGAGAATGTGGTGACGCATGCTGATCACAGAGGAAAAGGTTATGCGGGAGAGTGCCTGGCTTACGCAAAGAAGATCGCTGAGCAGGAAAATTGCTATAAAATGATGCTGCTTACCGGATCGAAGAAGCCGGAGACTCTGCATTTCTATGAAAAGGCAGGATATAACTGCAGTGACAAGACAGCTTTCATACAATGGATAGGGATGGAGAAGTAATCAATACGAGATACGAAGATAGACAGGCTGATCGGGAAGGAGGCTTATATGACTGTATTGGAAAAGCTTAAGGAATGCGGAAGTGAAAAGTACAAAGATTTTCAGAGTAAGCTTGTCCCGAATATTGAAAAGGACACTATAATAGGCGTCAAAACACCTGACATGCGTCGTATCGCCAAAGAGATCAAGGGTTCGGCAGAAGCGAAGCAATTCCTCAGTGAACTTCCTCACAGATACTACGAAGAGAATCTTGTGCACTTCTTCCTGATCGCAATGATAAAGGATTTCGATGAGTGCGTTTTCGAGGTTGAACGCTTCCTGCCGTATGTAGATTGCTGGCCGGTCAGTGATCAGTCCAGCCCCAAGGTGTTTGCGAAGAATCATGACAGGCTCCCCGAACTTATTAAAAAATGGATCGACTCGGATCACGTATATACAGCAAGATTCGGGATCCGCATCCTTATGAACGAATTCCTCGGGAAAGATTTCAAAGAAGAATACATTGATTGGGTTGCAAATAAAAGAGGAGAAGACTACTATATCAAGATGATGATAGCGTGGTATTTCGCAACTGCGCTTGCGAAGCGCTTTGATGAGAGCGTTGTGGTACTTGAAGAGAACAGACTGGATCCGTGGACACATAATAAAGCGATACAAAAGGCGATCGAAAGCTTTAGGGTTACGGATGAGCATAAGGACTATCTCAGATCTTTGAAACGTCATTGATCGAAAGGAGCTTATCGATGAAGGGTGAGTATAAGACCAGAGCCAGAAATATGATCATTGATTATCTGCGGGCAAATGCCGATAAGCGTTTTACCGCGGGAGATATAGTTAAGGCTCTTTCTGAGAATGGGGCTACGATCGACCGATCAACCATATATCGGAACATTGAACGCCTTTGCGAGGAAGGGAAGCTTGTCAGGTATAAGGAAAACGATGTAAATGCCACTTGTTTCCAGTATTCGGAAGGACACGGTTCATGTCATAAGCATATGCATGCGCAGTGCGCCAACTGCGGCAGGATATACCACCTTGATAACGAGATCTTCGCGGATGCGGAAGAAAAGCTCAAGGAGGAGTACGGGATCGAGATCGATTTTGGGAAGACCGTGCTCATAGGGCGATGCGAGAAGTGCAACAACTAGGTTGTGAAAAACAACTAAGCGTGGTCCCTTGGGGACGGGGGTTATGGGTCATCGCCTTGATACGATGACCCACAACCCCCGTCCCCAGG
>JAEEQC010000213.1 GCA_016285135.1 Lachnospiraceae bacterium | reverse complement strand
CTGTCACCCATAACAAGCATAGCGCATTCTTCAATCTCAACGTTCATATCGAAATGCTTCTTTTCAAAATCTCCGTAATACATCGCAAGAACATCCGTCAGGACACGTCTCACATCCACTTCTTCCTCTGCGAGCGTAAGAGCTCCGGACTCCATGCGGGCGTAATAAAACAACTGATCCACAAGATTTTTTGTGGTCTCAAATCTTTCTTCGATAACGTTTATGTACCTGATCTTCTCTTCATCCGTTAATTCTGCTTTTCTCAGCAGACTCGTATAACCACCAGCAGCTGTCAGCGGTGTCCTCAGATCATGAGAGATTTCGGTGAGGCTTTCGCGTATCTCACGGTTCATCTGCTCTGCTCTGATCGTGTTTTCACGCAATTCTTTGAGTTCTTCGTTGATCGAATTCACGAGAGGAACCAGCATCTTCTGTCCTCCGGAGTTGCGGAGGAGCTGATTCGTATTTTCCCCGGACAGATCCATGAGCTGCTTTGCAAGGTTTTGCACTGCAAAGCGCATCCTTATGAGATATATGATCATAAGAACGACCAGCGCAGAAAGAACAAAAACAGCTATTATCATTACGACTCCTCAATCATTTTAAAACCAATTCCCCAGACCGTTTTAATGTAATCGTCTGCACCACCTGACGCTACGAGTTTCTTTCTCAGGTTTCCGACGTGTACATTGACCGAATTATCCTCGGGAAAGGCTTCTGCGCCCCAGACTGTTTCAAATATCTTATCGCGGGTAAATACCTGTCCCGGATGACTTACCATAAGTTCGAGAATTTCAAATTCCTTTCGCGTGAGTTCGACTGTTTTTCCTCCTACTCTGACTTCACGGTTTCCCGGTAGTATCTCAATGTCACGAAACATTATAGATTTTTCCGACTCTTGTTTTTTTCCCACCGATGTGCGTCGTAAAAGAGCCTCGATCCTCACAAGGAATTCTTCGGGATCAAACGGCTTCACAATATAGTCATCCGCACCGAGTTTCATGAGCCGTACTTTTGACTCAACGCCGTCAATGGCCGTAACACATAAAACGGCTATGTTCGAGCAACTTCTTATCCTTTCAAGGACTTCATCCCCCGCGAGCCCGGGAAGCATTAGATCAAGCACAACCAGGTCAACACTTTCTTTTTCAAGCACCAGCAGAGCCTCTGTACCCGAAAAAGCGGATACAACACTGTATCCGCTCTTTGAAAGGAGCTCCTTTTCCATTTCATGGATCTCTGTATTATCTTCAACGACCAATATTTTAGACATTATATGCATCCACGCTTTCAACCATGATCATGACTCATCCTTGAAATCCGATCAAAGATCCTTCTTCTTGCCTACTATTATACTCATATAAGTAAGTAAAATACCAGCACAAAAATAGATGATGACCGCGATCAGATAATCCTGTGTCGATGTTTTGACCGATGTCGCCACATCCATCATCGTAATAGGATCATATAGTACGTCTATTTTCGCCAATCTTGTGATACTGATCGCGACAAGCTGCAGTATCGGTGGTGTGAATATGGATATGAGCATCGTCAGGCTTGTCTTCCTTGTGATATTTGCGATGAGGGCCGTAAATGCCACATACATAAAGCCAAAGACAATGATCACAACCAAGAATCTTATCATCATCAGGCCGTCAAAGGTTCCGGTCCCGCTTCCGATAAATGTTCCTCTGAGGAAAGCGGCCACATAGGCAGCCGAAGAAATAATCAGAGAAACAACTGTAACAGTCAGAAGCGATCCGAGTATATACGCGGTACGTTTTGTTCCTTTCCCGATTATCTGGCGAATACTAAGAGAAGTATAATCCGATGAGAAAACAAGAGCAGCATATATACCGACAAACAACAGGAACAGGCCACCGCTAAGCGCATCGTACGTAGAGGTGAAACCCTCAATCTTTAATTCCGGGTTTGATTGTAAAGTGGTTGTCACTTTGATCAGATCGAATACGGTACTCAGAAGAGCTATCATTAACAAAATGTAGAAGCCCTTTGTCTTAAAACATTTGTACATCTGTGCCGAGATCACATTATGCATTTTGAACACCTCCTCCCATCTTCTCAACGAAATATGTCTCCAGATCCTGTCCCACCGTACCTATGCTTTCCGCATACATTCCTTTTTCTCCGAGTGCCCGGTTTATCTTTCCGCTAAGTCCGGTGTCGCAGTATACCATGACTTTTCCTCCGTCGATAACCTTATAATCGTTGAGCTTCATCTCCTCAAGGGTGACTGCGACCTTCCTCGGGTCAAGGCCCTCTATTCTGACGGCTTTGCGTGTTTTTTCAAGAAGTTCCTCGTACGTGATTTCATCGACAAGCACTCCCCTGTCGATCACTCCGAATCTGGTTGCCAATCTCTCGAGTTCACCAAGAATATGTGACGAGATAAGAAGGGTAACTCCTTTCTCCTTATTAAGTTTCAAAAGCAGATTTCTGATATCGACAATACCCGTGGGGTCAAGTCCGTTTATCGGCTCGTCAAGGATCAGCATGTCAGGATAACCGATGAGCGCGATTCCAATCCCGAGGCGCTGTTTCATTCCGAGAGACAGCTGCTTTGTCTTTTTCTTTTTTGCTTCGGATATACCGACATAGTCAAGGATCTCATCAATATTCTTCTTATCAGTGATACCGAGAAGCTTATTGTAAAACATCATGTTTTCCCATACCGTGAGTTCCGGATAAAGAGACGGACTCTCAATAAGGCATCCTATCCTTGATAAAGTCTTTGTGTTGTCTTTCTCGCCGAAGAATTCATAAGCGCCCGAAGTAGGAGTGGCAACCCCACCGATCATCTTCATAAGCGTTGTTTTCCCTGCGCCGTTTCTTCCTATCAGGCCGTATATATCGCCCTGCTCAATATTCATCGATACATGATCCACTACAGTGTTTTTCC
>JAEEQC010000212.1 GCA_016285135.1 Lachnospiraceae bacterium | reverse complement strand
GCCTGAATGGGCAGTATGATAAATACTATCCGGATGACCTTGTGATACTTCGCTTCCGGCAGCAACTCGGTCAGGATATAGTCGAGGCCGGCGAAAGCCATACATATAATGGAAGCGAGGTAGAACTTACACGAAGCTTCAACGAGCCCGGACGGAAGGACGTCATCGTTGCAGATGAAAACGACGGAAATTATGTCGAGGAGCAGGCAGACAAAGGCTCCAATCAGGATCCTGGCAAACACGCGCTCGGTAAAAAGGCCGATCTTCCTGCTGCAGAAGAAGAACAGCATGATCAAAACTATGACAAGTATCGAGCTTGTCTGGATCTGAATATTGTAGCTCACGTCGTAATCCGCCTTTCGCACATAATATCCCACTATTTACCAACAATAATACCATTAGAATTGCGAAAATTCAAGCATATCAATTAAGAGAAATGCATATTCCGCTCCACAAATTGAAACTTTTTCGTGATTACAAATAAATTTGTGAACCCTTGATTTTAAAGGGAAAACGGCCGTTTTCGGACGGCAGAGCGACCCGGAATGCAAGAAATAATGCAAACTCGCCGTTAAGTATTCGCTCGTTCTTTCCGATAATATAAGCATAGGGAACACGCAAAACAAACCGGTTCCCAAATTTTAAAAGCAGGCACGGATGCCGAAGCGTTATATGCCCCGCAATACGGGTCGGAAGGAGCTGACCCCGCGTTTAAGGGCCTGTGGAGGTCGTGCCTATTATGAGGATCAATCAGGACAACAATATATACAATGCTCCCGATGCTTCCTTCCTTTTAGTACAGGAAGATTCTTTTTCCCGTCTCGAAGAAGGCGATATCATCACAGGCGTAATATCGCAGAACGGCTCATCACCCATGATCCGCTTCGACGAGATCGGCAAAGAACTACCCGCATCCTCCGACGCGTACAGATACAGCCCCGTCGGCGAGAAGCACGCTTTCCGTGTTGAAAAAGGTAACGGCAAGCTCTCTCTTAAGGATCTCGGTGTTGTGAACGAGAACTCTCCCGCGAACGCACCCGTTACGGATCCGAGAGACACTTCCCTCCTTCAGCTCACAAACGACTTCAGAGAGACCATGAAGGACATCGAATCGGACGAGACAAAAACCAACGGTTCGATCAGCGAGGATGAAGCAAACGAGATCGCAGTTGAAGGCTTCGATCTTGAGGACTTCAAGGCAGAGCGTCTTATGAGAGCTCTTGAGAGGATCCGCAATAATCGTGAAGACAGATCCGAGAGTCTTGACAAGCAGGTCGAGACGATCAGAGAAGATAAAAAGGCAGTCAAAAGACAGTCGGCCCGCAATGCGGCAAGCCGTTACGACGACACGGTCCGCATGGCTGACAGGCTCTTCAGTGACAGTCCCGCCGTAACACCCGTCAGTGTCAACGCTTATTCCCCCGCCACCGACATCACGGCCGGAACCGCTGCCAAATTAACATACGACTACAACACTCACGTTTCGTATACCTCCCCCTCTTCTAAACCTGCCGATTCCGGGACAGCCTCAACCCCCAATGTCCCGGAAGGACGCACGGTTGAAGAAACAACCATCGACAAAACCATTGTTTTGAATACCTCCCCCTCTTCTAACCCTGCCGAAACCGGGACAAACCCCCTTGTCCCGGAACGAAGCACGGGAGTACAGACAGATAATAGCCAAAATTCAGATATCTCCTTTCTCCCTGCTGAAACCGGGACAGTATCAACCCCCTCTGTCCCGGGGCGAAGCACGGGCACGGAAGATCCCCAAGAGATACTCTCAAGCTTTTCAAAGGGAAACGTTGAAATCTCCCGCAACTCAACCTGGAAGGAAATAACCTTCCAAATTCACATTGAAGAACAGCGTCTCCGCATGGCCGGCCCGGGCAGCAAAGCAGCCCTCGACCTCGGAGCTACGGTTGACTTTGCCTCGACGGAGGCAAGGATCTCATCGCTTCGCCGGATGCTCACCACCTTTATCGAAGATCTCTCCCGTGAATGGGATATCGACGCAGGCACACAGAACACCTACTTCTCACATGAAGTTACAGCCCGTATAGCAGTCGACACCCTCGTTACGGCAGCCGATATCGCAGACGCACCCGCATCCTTCTACCGTACATCGATCTCGTTCGGCACGAGCATCACATTCGAGAAGCTCGGACAGACCGCAGCGGCAGAGGAAGCTTCGGTTACCCGCTCCGTAATGACGATGAGTGCAATCGCTTCCTACGACGCAGGAGCAACAGAGATCCGCGCCGACCTCGGAGATTCCATCAGGAAGGCATTCGATCATATCGACGAAGTTCTCACAGAGAACGAGCTGCCCGTGACCGACGCCAACAAGCGTGCAGTCCGCATCCTTGCTTCGGCAGGTATGGACGTCACGGCCGAATCGATCGAGAGCGTCAAGTACTACGATGCGAAGGTCATGGAAGTCGTTAACCGCATGACTCCCGCCGCAGTCCTCTCACTCATCAAGAGAGGTATCAACCCCTTAAAGGAAAGCATCGACTCCCTGACGGAGCTTCTCGACGAAGACCCCGAACAGTCGCCTCTCTCCCGCGAAGAGCAGATCAGCTCCTTCCTCGTGAACCTTGAGGAAAAGGGCGACATCTCCGAGACAGAGAGAGCAGCCTACATAAACATTTACAGACTCCTTTACACCATCAGCCGCGACGATTACGCAGCTATCGCCTCGGTACTCGCGGGCGGTCAGGACATGACACTGAAGAACCTGCTCGCGGCACAGCGTTCCCGCAGAGACTCGGGAATGGACATAAAGATAGACGATTCTACCTCTGTAGTACACAGTGACATAGTCAATTCGATCTCAGAAAACCTCGAAGCGGCCTTCGCTTACAACAAGCGCCTGACGAACGAGATCCTCTCCGAGACCGACCCCGACGTCACAGACAGAGCCCTCAGAGACAGCGCGGAGGACAA
>JAEEQC010000042.1 GCA_016285135.1 Lachnospiraceae bacterium | reverse complement strand
TTTAATTCATTGTGGATAGCGCTTGCCGTATCGATTGTTCAGATTGCCGCTTGTACTTTGACCGGATACGGATTTGCCAGATTCAAATTCCCGTTGAAGAAATTCTGGTTTGCCTGTGTTATTTTGATCATCCTTATTCCGCCTCAGACAATAGCTTCGCCTCTTTATCTTCATTTCAGGTTTTTTGATATTTTCGGATTGTTTGAAGCTATAACCGGAACACCGATAAATCTGAGAGGCTCCGTGCTTCCTTATTTCTTTATGTCAGCCGGCTGTATGGGACTTAAGGACGGACTTTACATTTTCCTTGTTCGTCAGTTCTTCAGAGGTATCCCCAAGGAGCTTGAGGAAGCGGCTTATGTTGACGGTTGCGGAACACTTCGAACCTTTATCAAGATAATGCTTCCCGATGCGAAGCCTATCCTGACATCGTGTTTCCTGTTTTCTTTTGTATGGCAGTGGACGGACAGCTTTTATTCGGCTCTTTTCCTTGGCGGAAAGAAGCTTCTTTCGACGGGACTTGCTTCGTTGGCCGATAATTTCAGTAATTATATGCAGGTGACTTATCAAAGAGCGGGACAGACTTCCGAGGCTCTTTTGCAGCAGATGAATGCAACAGGCGTTCTACTTGTTGTTACACCGATCATTCTCCTTTATCTTGTGGCTCAGAAGGGGTTCGTGGAATCACTTTCATCAACCGGTATCAAGATGTAGTCGGCTTGACTGCTTACATCGGCTGAATTATAATGTATATTGGTGCTGACAAAAAGCACTGATGTGTCCGCAACGCGGACTCTATAAAACGACACCTTCATGGTGAGAAAGAGAGAGGTTTTATGAAAAAGACTGGTAAGCTTGTGGCACTTCTTATGATCCTTGTTCTCGTTCTTTCGTGTGTAGCTTGTTCTTCATCAGGCGACGAGACAAAGACAAACGGCGGCGCAACAACGACTGATTCGAAGGATAATGCAACTACTCCTTCGAATGACACAAAGGATAACTCTTCAGCACCTTCAACTTCGACGGATGATTCCGATGATCCGGATGATGCTGCATCTGTTGATGCAGATGATGAAGAGGAAGAGGAAGAGGATGATGAATATCCTGATGTTATCCTTGGCGCAGACGGTAAGCCCATTGATCTCGGCGGTATGGAGATCAAGATTGCCGCTTGGTGGGCTAATCCCGATCCCGATGAGTCTACTGCATACGGCGAGGCTACAAAGAATTATCGCGACTGGTTCCAGAAGACTTATAATTTCACGATCAAAGAAGAATCTATCGGCAGTTGGGAAGATTATCCTTCACTTCTCACTAATTTCTGTACAACTGGCGGCGATGAGAATTACATCTTTGTTTGCGACGAGAGAAGCTTCAGCGGTTTCAGATCAGGTCTTTACAAGGATCTTACTACACTTGATTGCCTTGACTTTACGGATGAGAAGTGGGACAAAGGAGCTCTTGATTTCCTCAGACTCGGCGATTCTATCTACGGTATGAGAGCAGAGAGACCTGAGCCCCGTGGAGGTATCTTCTTCAACAAGAGACTCCTTCAGGAAGCAGGGATCGATCCTGAGTCACTTTATGACATGCAGGCAGCCGGAACATGGGATTGGGCGGCATTCGAAGATCTTTGCGCAAAGCTTACCCGTGATACAAACGGCGACGATATCCCCGATATCTATGCTATGAGCTCTACAAACTATGACTTTATGAAGCCTTGTCTCGCTTCGAACGATGCATACATCATCAAGCGTGACGCTTCCGGCAAGTTCTACAACGCTACAGGTGAAGACAACTTCATCCAGGCTTGGGACTGGGCAAAGGATATGCGTTCGAAGTACGAGATACCTAAGCCTGAGGATGCTAAGTATGACTTCCCTTATACAGCATTCCTTAACGCTGAAGTAGCCCTTCAGGCAGCTGAGGAGTACAGAGTTACAGAGAATGCTGCACTTGCTGATGATTTCGGATTCGTTGTATTCCCTAAGGGACCCGCTGTAAGCGATTACTCTTGCTATTCATACGATCACCTTCGTGTTATCCCTGCAATCTATGATGATGAGAGAGCATGGAAGATCGCATTCGCTTTCAATCTTTACACAAATCCTACACCCGGTTACGAGGATGTTGACGACTGGAAGACAAATTACTATCCTCAGTTCAGAGATACACGTGCTGTAGATGAGACTCTTGTTATCCTTACCAAGAATCCTACACCTCAGCTCTTCCCTCTTGTTGATAACGTTAACCGCAGCAACTCCTACTTCTGGAATATTGATTACAAGACAGGTCAGGAGCAGTACGAAGAGCAGAAGGATGAGATCGATTACTATGTTGGCGTAGCTAACAGCTATTGATCCGTTTATTCATTGGCTTAACGGTCAAAAATGGTATACAGAGAGCCGCCCGCGTTTTCGGGCGGCTCTTGCTTTATGAGTTATAAAAAGAACGTCTTCTGTTACGATCGGGCGCTCAAAATGTCTGTCTCATCAAGCAGAAATGTATAAAAATGTTGAATTCATAAGGTTTGCGGTATTGACTTTTAAGTTCGTAGTGATATGATTACGGTTATTAAGAAAATTAGCATAGAAGGGAAGGATGTTTATGCAGAAGAAAGACATTGATTGGGGTAGCTTAGGATTTGGCTACATTCAGACAGACAAGAGATACGTTTCCGACTTTAAGGACGGCAAGTGGGACGAGGGACGTCTTACCGAGGATGCCAATGTTGTCCTTAACGAGTGTGCGGGCGTTTTCCAGTATGCACAGACAGTATTTGAGGGTCTTAAGGCCTACACTACAGAGGATGGCAGGATAGTTACTTTCCGTCCCGACCTCAACGCTGAGCGTCTTGAGCAGTCGGCAAAGAGACTTGAGATTCCCGCTTTCCCGAGAGACAGATTTATTGACGCGGTAAAGCAGGTTGTTTCCGCTAATGCGGCTTATGTGCCTCCTTTCGGATCGGGTGCTACTCTTTACCTTCGCCCTTACATGATGGGAACAAACCCTGTAATCGGTGTTAAGCCTGCTACAGAGTATCAGTTCAGACTTTTCGCAACACCTGTCGGACCTTACTTTAAGGGTGGTGTTAAGCCTCTTACACTTAAGGTCAGCGATTTCGATCGTGCGGCACCTTGCGGAACAGGTAACATCAAGGCCGGCCTTAACTATGCAATGAGCCTTCATGCGATCGTTACCGCTCATAACGAGGGCTTTGATGAGAACATGTACCTTGATGCCAAGACAAGAACAAACGTAGAAGAGACAGGCGGAGCAAACTTCCTGTTCGTTACAAAGGACAACAAGGTCGTTACTCCCAAGAGTGACAGCATTCTTCCTTCAATCACCAGACGTTCACTTGTTCAGGTTGCTAAGGAGTATCTCGGACTTGAAGCAGAAGAGAGAGTTATTCCCTTCGAAGAAGTCAAGGATATGGCTGAGTGTGGTCTTTGCGGTACAGCAGCTGTTATCTCACCCGTTGGTAAGATCGTTGACCACGGCAAGGAGATCTGCTTCCCCAGCGGTATGACAGACATGGGACCTATTACCAAGAAGCTGTATGAGACCCTTACAGGCATCCAGATGGGCAAGATCAAGGCTCCCGAGGGATGGATTTACGAGATCATGTAAATCTGCTTTATGGAACATCGGATCCTTGATCTGATATTTTGCAGAAGCCTTTGACAGAAAAGATAATTAAACGGGCTTTCGGATTACCGAAAGCCCGTTAATGTTTAATGAGCTTGATCTTGGTTTGAAGATATGATCTAAAGCACTTCTGAACAGGATCGATATCTTTACTCTACTGTGGCAGTAGCTTCAGCTACTTCTTCGCCTTCGGGAGTTTCTTCAACTTCCTCTTCCTTGGGCTCGATGTAGTCTGAGATGTTGACTCCGTCATAACCGAGAGCGGAAGCGAGAGCAACTTCGTCAAACTTGCTGTCGTCCATATTTACATCATATTGAGGTCTTGTTGAAAAATAGATAAGGAAACCAAATCCTACAACTACCGCTACAGCGATAACAGCGTAAAGTGCTCTGAAGAGCTTCTTTCTTTTGAGGGCCTGCTTACGGCCTGCTTTTTCTTTTTTATAGCTGTCTACTTTTTTCTGACTCATATTTTTTCCCCTTGTATTCGTTTTTAAGTCTGATATATTATAAACCAGCGTGGTAAAAGTTTCAATAACACCGACAACTGTTTTTGACTCTGATTTGTGATTTTTCTTTGAACTTTAGATATCGAAAGGATGAAAGCATGAAAAAACAAAACCTTATAAGCAGAATACTCTCGGTCATTCTGGTACTTTTACTTGTCGTTTTGGGTATCAGTGCCTGCTCGGGTGAGGGAGCGGCAGAGACTTTATCCGGGGGTGATTCCGAGGAGACTCCCTCCGGTGCGAAAACAGATAAAAGCGATGACAAAATTCAAGAAGATGTTTTAGGGAAAGTTACGGATAATAACATAAGCGTCAGAGATGAGAATGAAACCTCTGCGGAAAATATCGGATCGACAGAAGTTCAAAATAATGAGCTTGTTCACATCGAAGATGATACAGAAGGACTTGAAGGAGCCGTTGCTTTCGTTCGCAGGCTCAGGCTCGGTTGGAATCTCGGAAACACGATGGATGCGACCAATTCGGCTACTTCAGGGAGCAATCTTAATCTTGAAACATCATGGAGCGGAGCAAGAACAACTCCTAAGATGATAAAGATGATTAAAGACGCGGGCTTTAAGTCAATACGTGTACCCGTGTCGTGGCATAACCATGTGGACAGCGAGTTTAATATAGATCCCGCATGGATGGCGCGTGTCAAGGAGATCGTTGATTATGTCATTGATGAAGATATGTACTGCACGATAAATATCCATCACGACAACCTTAAGGGATATTTTTACCCTTCGTCCGATTGCCTTGATGAGTCCGTCAAGTATGTAAAACGTATCTGGGAACAGGTCGGGGAAGTGTTTAAAGACTACGACGACCACCTTGTTTTCGAGTCACTCAATGAGCCCAGACTTGTCGGCACATCAAATGAATGGAATCTTTCAAATAACGATGCATGTCGCGATGCAATACAGTGCATAAATAAGTTAAATCAGACTTTTGTTGACGTAGTGCGTTCTCAGGGCGGGAATAATCCCGAAAGGTACCTGCTTGTACCCGGTTACGCAGCTCAGTGGAATGCTGCCGTTCGCGATGATTTTGTTATCCCTTCCGATACGGCGGACAATAAGATACTTATCGAGGTTCATGCCTACAGTCCGTACAATTTCGCTCTCGCGGCTCCGACGGACGGTTCGAGCAAGAGAGAATTCAGTACCGAAGAGAACAGCAGTACCTCAGATATCAGGATTATGGTACAGAGACTCAAAGAAGTCTTTATTGACAAGGGAATAGGAGTTGTCATCGACGAATTTGGATCGAGAGACAAGGACGGGAACACCGAAGCGAGAGTGGCGCATGCGGCTTACTACGTTAAAAAAGCACGTGAATACGGTATCACATGCTTTTGGTGGGACAATAATTGTTTCTTCGGTTCGGGAGAGAGGTTCGGACTACTCAACAGGAAGAACGATACTATCATGTATCCCGAGATCGTAGAAGCTCTCGTTAATAACTGCAGGTAGAACTCAGTCGTTCTCGTGGTTGTCCGAAAGATCGAGATCATAACTTCTGATCAGTCCCTTGTACTCGGTGGGGCTGATCTTTTTTATGGATCTGAATGCCCGGTTGAATGTTGAAAGACTCTTGTAGCCGCAGGTCGTCGCTACTTCGGTTGTTGACACGTTCGGATAGATCAGGAGTTTCTCGGCATGGCTGATGCGTTTCTGGTTGAGGTAGTCGGAGAATGAAATACCGGCGAACTGCTCGAAACGTTTCGAAAACTCCGTGGGAGTAAAGCCGATCATATCGGCCAGCTTCTTTGTTGTAAGGTCGGTTGCAAAGTTCCAGCTGATATAATTACTGAGTGCAAGGAACTTATTTGCGTATTCGTGCTGCTTCTCGATCGGAAGATCGGGGAAGAAGGACTTAGTTTCAAGGTTGGCACGACCGATCGTGACAAAAAATTTTATTATCAGTGAAAAGAGGATAGGATCCTCGTATGCTGTTTCCTGGAAGAACTCATATTCTATGTCTTTGAGACAGCTGGTCAGGATCCCGGCTGTTTTGGGGTCATCGGATGCTTTTATATGTCTGAAGTGGTGTATTGATTCAAGTATCGAGTTCATGCCCTGAAGACTTGAGAAAAGCGAGTAATCAAATAGCGTGATCAAACGCTCGCCCTCATCCGGAGCATAAAGTGTGTGAAGCTCGCCGGGTGCTATGATAAAGACGTCACCGGGATTGACCCTGTGACGAATGCCGTCGCAGAGAACGTCGTAGTAATTAACGTAGGGCATGATGATCTCAACGGATGTATGCCAGTGTGTCGCATAGTCTTCGTTCTGAACGTTGTGATATACACGGATCCACTTCATACGGGGAAGCGCAAGCGTGTTGTTATCCTGTACTACATACGGATTGTTCATCATGTTCTCCTTTTAGGAAACGGTCATAAACCGCTATTGTTCTCTCACCTGGCCCGGATATTCCCAAGAGAACATCCGACCAAACAATGCGTCAGGCATGTGTTTATTAGTATTCACATTTAATGATTTTATCATAAACGTGATTGACTAACAAATCAAAGAGTGTTTTGAACTTATATTTTTGATCTTAACTCAGGATACGTTGAAATGCACTTAAACGCTTATATGAGAAAGCATTAATCAACCACATGATAATAAAAAGTGATTAGAAATTGTTTATCAAAAATTGCTATAATTCTCTAAAATGCAGAATTAATGAGAGCCTAATACTTTATTGATGTGTTTGGCCTGACGACCGGGATCATTACTTTCGCAATTGAGGAGACGAAGAGCGTAATTCCGGCAAACCCGCATTTTAAGAGGAGGAAAATATATATGAAAATGGGGCCCATCGCGCCGCAGGATCCTGTTAGACAGCGGCAATTCTATTACATCATGCTCGACAAGCAGATCAGTATCTTTCCGACAGTGGACGGCAAGAACGCATCTATCATTTTTGCCAATGACGGAAGACTAAAGAGTGCATCGGAGCTTGTGGGTAATGTCACGGACAACAAGATCCTTGATCTTCTTGCAACAACCGAAGGTGTCAGAAAGCTTGTGTACGGTATCGGTGTATCGATGATCACAGATACCGGCGAGGGAGGAAAGTTCTTCTTTGACCAGAACGGTATGCACAGTCCCGCCGGATCCTCGGTGAGTCAGGAGATCACCGGAGACGGCGTTGAATATCTTATACCTTTCGAAGCCTGTGATTGGGGTGATGACGACAAAGAACCCGGTCAGTTCCGCTTCGAATTTGCAAGCAGCAAAGTCCTTGCAACCGTCAATGTCAGGTTTTATCTTAATGACGGTTTTACGGCACCTCCTTTCGAGGGTATCGATAAGGTCGATCCCGATTCGGATGGATATAAGGAGATGATCAAGGGCGGAGTCTTAAATCTCGGTGATACCGGAAGACTTAAAGAAGTGTTTGACAGAGCACGTAAAGGGATTGATACGGCGATCACATTTATCGGAGGATCGATCACTCAGGGTGCGGGATCCAATCCCATAAACAAAGAGTGCTATACCTATAAGACTTACATGGGTTTTAAGGAACTCTTCAAACCCACCGGAGAAGTCACATATGTTAAAGCCGGAGTCGGAGGAACACCTTCTGAGCTCGGCATGATAAGAGTCGATAAAGACCTTATCAAATTCGGTAAGGTTGAGCCCGATATCGTAGTCATCGAATTCGCGGTCAACGACGCGGGAGATGAGACGGGCGGAGACTGCTATGAAGGACTCATCAGGCGTTGCCTCAGGATGAAGAAGAAGCCCGCCGTTATCCTCCTTTTCTCGGTATTTGTTGATGATTACAACCTCGAAGAGCGTCTTGTTCCGATAGGAGAGTATTACAACCTTCCTATGGTCAGCATCAAGAGCGCCGTAACAAAGCAGTTTTACCTGAAGAAAGACGAAGGACGTGTGATCGGCAAGAACGCATTCTTCTATGACCGTTATCATCCCGCAAACATCGGTCATACGATCATGGCCGATTGCATCCTTGAACTCTTCAGGAGAGCAGATTCCGAAGATGCGGTAGGTGAGAAGACATCGGATACAAAGGCTGCGATGCGCAGCGACGATTTTGATATGATCAACCTCATCGATCGTGCTCACAACAATTTCGGTGCGGTCATTGACCCCGGAAGCTTTACCGGTACAGACACGAACCTTCAGGCATGCCAGATGGACGAGTCTATCGAGAGTACTCCCCAGTTCCCCGACAACTGGGCACGCCTCGGTGCGGGAGATGAACCGTTTAGGATGACTGTCTGCTGCAGAACGCTTTTGATAGTATATAAGGATTCCAATTCTCCGAATGAGGGTGATGTCGACGTCTTTGTCGACGGCAAGATTGTTAAGACCATTAACCCCCGTGCTATCGGATGGGTACATTGCAATCCTTACGTTATCATTAGAGAGAAGGAATCGAAGGAACACGTTGTTGAGATAAAGATGCATGAAGGATTTGAGGACAAGAACTTTACGATCCTCGGATTCGGGATCTACCACTGAAAGGAGTATGGATGTTATCTAAGGAACGTATTAAGGAATGTGAGGAATCTGCTGCAAAGCTCGTGGCACAGATGACGCCCGAGGAGAAGGTTTATCAGCTTCGAAACGGAGCTCCCGCGATCGAGAGACTCGGGATCCCGTCATATAACTATTGGAACGAATCCCTTCATGGTGTTGCACGTGCAGGTATTGCAACCGTATTTCCCCAGGCTATCGGGCTTGCCGCTACTTTTGATGAGGATCTCATCGAAAATGTTGCCGATACTGTTTCGACCGAAGGAAGAGCGAAGTACTTCGGGCAGTTCAAGTACGGAGATCACGGTATCTATAAGGGGCTCACGTTTTGGGCTCCCAATATAAACATTTTCCGCGATCCGAGGTGGGGACGCGGACATGAGACATACGGAGAGGATCCTTATCTGACCTCACGTCTCGGTGTACGTTTTGTTAAGGGCATTCAGGGTGACGACAAAAAATACCTTAAGGCAGCCGCATGTGCAAAGCATTTCGCAGTTCACTCGGGCCCTGAGGCTGTCCGTCACGGTTTTAATGCGGTATGCAACAAGCAGGATCTCAGAGAAACATATCTTCCCGCATTTAAGGCACTTGTCAAGGAAGCAGGTGTTGAGGCAGTCATGGGTGCATATAACCGCACCAACGGCGAGGTATGTTGCGGAAGCAAGACACTTCTTAAGGACATCTTACGCGATGAATGGGGATTTGAGGGTCATGTTACATCTGATTGCTGGGCCATCAAGGATTTTCACGGTAATCATGCCGTTACGAAGGAGCCCGCTGAGTCCGTAGCTCTTGCGATGAACAACGGCTGTGACCTTAACTGCGGTGATATCTACCAGTATCTGCTTGAAGCCGTAGACAGAGGACTTACCACCTGGGATAAGATCGACAAGGCGCTTACGAGAGTGCTTGCCACCAGATTTAAGCTCGGTATCTTAGGTAACGGTGATGACAATAAGTACAATAAGATCGATTACTCATATGTTGATACCGACGAGGCGAGAGCTCTTAACCTCAAGGCATCTCTTGAGAGTATCGTTCTTCTTGATAACAAGAACAGCCTGCTTCCTCTTGATGTATCAAAGATCAAAACTATCGGCGTGATCGGACCCAATGCGGATAATCGCAAGGCTCTTGTCGGTAACTACGAAGGAACGGCTTCCGAATACGTTACGATACTTGACGGTATCAGAGAGGCAGTGAAAGGAACCGGCACACGTGTTATGGTTTCCGAAGGGTGTCACCTCTATAAGAACAAGATGTCCGATCTTTCGGAACCCGACGGGGACAGGTTCGCCGAAGCAAAAAATGTTTGCGATCTGAGTGATGTTGTAGTGCTCTGTGTCGGACTTGATGCTTCGCTTGAGGGCGAAGAGGGCGATACGGGCAACGAGTACGGCAGCGGCGATAAGCCGAATCTTTACCTCCCCGGACTTCAGGGTAAGCTCCTTGACGTGGTTACTGCGTCGGGCAAGCCTGTAATAGTTGTTTGTCTCGCAGGCAGTGCGCTCTACCTTGACAGTGCCTATGAAAAGGCGGCAGCAACGGTTCTCGCTCTTTATCCGGGAGCTCAGGGCGGTCGTGCATTCGCTCAGATATTGTTTGGTGAGAAGTCGCCCGAGGGCAAGCTCCCTGTGACATTCTACAGCGAGCAGAACGTTTTGCCCGATTCCACTGATTACTCCATGAAGGGCAGAACGTACAGATACATGACCGAAAAGCCTTTCTATCCTTTCGGATACGGCCTTTCGTACACATCTTTCAAAGAGACTGTTGACAGCATAGAGATCAACGGTCAGGCAGTAAACGGCGACGTTTCGTTTAAGAAAGACGACGTTATGGACATAAGCGTTACTGTCGAAAACACCGGCAGATTTGATGGCGCCGCCACGGTTCAGGTGTATGTTTCGTATACCGGCGAGGGGGCTCCCGTGAGATCATTAAAGGCTCTTAAGAAAGTCAGACTGGCTGCAGGCGCTAAAGAGACAGTAAAACTCACTCTTACCAATGAATCCTTCGGCCTCTTCGACAAGGAGGGCATCTTAAAGCTTAACAAAGGTGATTATATCGTTTCGGTCGGTGATTCGCAGCCGGACGAGAGAAGCAAAGAACTTACAGGTGTATCATGCAGCACATTTAAGGTTAATGTTGCAGAGACCTCAAACATCTGATACTATCATTTGAGTTGCATTCTGAAGTAATAAGAAACGATCGTATCTTGCATCAGTCGAGTTATATGATTGATATACAGATATAAGATAAGATCATCGGGCAAATGATGTCTCATTGGATGCATCATTTGCCCTGTTTTTGAGGAAAAAGATATGAAGATAATCTCAAACAGGATCAGCATTATATGCGGTCATTACGGAACCGGGAAAACAAACCTTGCCGTTAATCTTGCACGAGACCATGCAAGGCAGGGAGAGAAGGTTACGATCGTCGATATGGATATCGTAAATCCTTACTTTCGTACATCCGACTACAGAAAGATCCTCGAGGATGAAGGAATAGAGGTTATAGCACCCGTGTTCGGGGCCACGAACCTTGATCTGCCTTCACTTCCTGCGGCCATGTATCTTGCCTTCGAAAAAGAAGGTACCGTTATATTCGATCTGGGCGGTGATGATGTAGGATCGACGGTTATGGGCAGATTCCGTGAAAAGCTTGAAGGAAAAGACTACGAAATGCTCTATGTGATCAATAAGTACAGAGACCTTGACTGCGATCCCACAGAGACCGCACAGATCCTTAAAGAGATTGAGGCTGTTACAAAGCTGAAAGCCACAGGCATCATCAACAACACAAATCTCATGTATGAGACCACTGAAGAGCACATCGAAAAAGGCATGGAATATGCGCGTGAAACGGCACAGATACTCGGCTTGCCCGTGGTCGCTACAGTGATAAGGAGAGATATCGCTTCGAATCTGAAGGTTGATGCGGGATCTGACATCGGTGAGATAATACCTGTAGATATCATTGCGGGCCCGTCTTTTTGATGTTTACAAATCGGAAACCGAGTGCTAGAATACTGTGTTATGTAAAAAAAGATGCAGGCTAATGACTGCAGGAAGGAGAAAATATGGCAAAACTGATTATCAACGAGACGAATTGTAAAGGATGCGAGATGTGCGTGAATGCATGTCCCAAGCAGCTGCTAAAGCTATCGGACCATATTAACGGTAAGGGCTATCACCCCGTTATGATGACTGATGAGTCTGCATGCATTGGTTGCAAGTCGTGCGCCATTATGTGTCCTGATGTCTGCATTACAGTAGATAGATGATCCGGTGATAAAATAATGACAACTAGGAAATAGTACACTAAGGAGATTTAGACATGTCAGAAAAAGTATTAATGAAAGGTAACGAAGCTCTTGCGGAAGCAGCTATCCAGGCAGGTTGCAGGCTTTTCTTCGGATATCCGATCACGCCTCAGACCGAGCTCTCCGCATACATGTCGAAGAAGATGCCCAAGATCGGCGGTCTCTTCCTTCAGGCAGAGTCAGAGCTTGCAGCAATCAACATGGTACTCGGTGCATCTGCAGCAGGTAAGCGTGCGATGACATCTTCAAGCTCACCCGGAATCAGCTTAAAGAGTGAGGGTATCTCATATATAGCAGGTTCGGATGTTCCCGCTGTTATCATAAACGTTCAGCGTGGAGGCCCCGGACTCGGAAGTATTCAGCCTTCGCAGGCAGATTACTGGCAGGCTACAAAGGCAACAGGACACGGAGATTTCCAGCTTATCGTTCTTGCCCCTTCGACAGTTCAGGAAATGGCAGATTTTGTAGGTCAGGCATTTGACCTCGGCGATAAGTACAGAATGCCCGTTATGATCCTTTCGGACGGTATGCTCGGTCAGATGATGGAGCCCGTTTCGTTCCCCGACAAGGGAGAGCCTGTAATTCCCGATAGACCTTGGGCTGCCTGCGGACACGGCGGAAAGCGTCCTCATAATATCGTTAATTCACTTTATATTGAAGCAAAGGATCTTGAGAAGACAGTTGTCGAGAGATTTAAGAAGTACGACATCATCAAGAAGGAAGAGCAGAGAGCAGAGTCTTACCTCACAGAGGATGCTGACATCGTGATCGTTGCATACGGTGCATCTTCACGTGTTGCAAGAAGTGCTGTTAACTCGGCTCGTGCATTGGGCATCAAGGCAGGTCTTGTAAGACCCATCACGCTTTGGCCTTTCCCTACAGATGCTATCGAAGCTACCGTTTCAACAGCTAAGAAGTACCTCACTGTTGAGATGAGCATGGGACAGATGGTAGATGATGTTAAGCTCGTTGTTAACGGACGTAAGCCCGTAAGCTTCTTCGGAAGGACCGGCGGTGTTATCCCTACACCCGGCGAGATCCTTGAAGAGATCAAAAAGTTAAATGGAGAGGAGAGATAAAGATGGCTATAGTATTTGAAAAACCCCATGCACTTACCGACGTTCCTTTCCATTACTGCCCCGGCTGTACACACGGTATTGTTCATCGTCTTGTTGCTGAAGCTATTGATGAACTCGGTGTTGAAGGCAAAGCAGTCGGCGTTGCATCAGTAGGATGCTCGGTATTCAGCTACAATTATTTCAACTGCGATATGGTACAGGCTCCGCACGGACGTGCTCCGGCCGTTGCAACAGGTATCAAGAGGGCTCAGCCGGGTAACATTGTCTTCACATATCAGGGGGACGGTGACCTTGCTGCTATCGGTACTTGCGAGACAGTTCATGCAGCTACACGTGGTGAGAATATCACCGTTATCTTCATCAACAACGCGATCTACGGTATGACCGGCGGCCAGATGGCTCCCACATCGCTTCCCGGACAGGTTACACAGACCACACCTTACGGACGTGATGTTAAGATCGCAGGTTACCCCATCAGGATGTGCGAGATGCTCTCGACACTTGACGGCGTTGCTCTTGCACAGCGCGTAACAGTTGACAACGTTAAGCATGTCAACGAAGCAAAGAAGGCTATCAAGAAGGCATTCGAGAACCAGATCAACGGTCTTGGATATTCGATCGTAGAAGTGGTTTCCACATGTCCCACAAACTGGGGTATGTCTCCCAAGGACGCCGTAGACTGGCTTGAGAACAACATGCTTCCTTATTATCCTCTCGGTGTTTACAAGGATAAGACTGCTCAGGGAGGTGAAAACTGATGGATAAGACAATGAATGTACTCCTTGCCGGATTCGGTGGTCAGGGTATCCTCTTTGCAGGAAAAGTTATGGCTTATTCGGGACTTGTTGACGGAGCCGAGATCAGTTGGCTTCCTTCGTACGGACCCGAGATGCGTGGCGGTACTTGTAACTGCAGCGTTGTTCTTTCAAATGATGCTATCGGTTCACCGCTCGTTGTTAATCCCGACGTTCTTATCGCCATGAACAAGCCTTCACTTCTTAAATTCATGGACAATGTTGTCAGTGGCGGAACGATCATCGTTGACAGCTCTACAGTTGATGTTAAAGTCGAGAGAACAGATGTCAAAGTATATTATGTACCCGCAACAAAGCTTGCCGATGAAGGCGGACTTAAGGGTCTCGCAAACATGATCCTTGTTGGAAAGCTCTTCAAAGAAACGGGCTTTGTATCGCAGGATTCTCTTGATAAGGGACTTTTAAAGTGTATTCCTCCCAAGAAAGAAGCAATGATCGAGTCAAACAAGAAAGCACTTGCGATCGGTGCACAGCAGTAACCTTTTGGGTTATCGTCCCAAGGCATTAATATATCTGTTATATTTCGGCTCCGGATTATTCCGGAGCTGATTCTATTTAATCATAAAAAAAGTAATATCTGACTTCTCATATTGACCTTTTATGTTTACAATTATATATGCGGTCAAGTATTGGTCAAAGAAACAGCGGCGAAATACACTCCGCTAAAGAAAACTTTTTATGCAGTCAAGTGTTGGGCGAGGAGGTTAATATGAATTTCTGTATCAGTACGGGAGGAACATCCGGTAGAATCTATGTTGAGAAAAGAGCATTCGAAGGAGTAAAACGTATTGCTGAAACACTTGCCGAAGATATAGAGCTTGTTTGTGATATTAAACCCGAATGTGTTATAGGTTCTCCCGAAAATCTCTCGGGTTATTCGATAGTTGCAGCAACTGTATCGAACAGTGATTTTCTGGACTGTCTTGAGAACAGAACAGATATTGCCTCACTCAGGGGGAAACGTGAATGTTTTGGTTTCTTTATTCTTGATGCCGAAGAGATAGATGCGGGCTCGGGCAAAATCCTTCTTGTGGTGGGTTCGGATAAAAGAGGAACGATCTACGGACTTTTGAATATATCTGAAAGGTGCGGCGTTTCGCCCCTTGTATTTTGGGGTGACGTTAAGCCTCCTCATGTTAAAGATCTTGTGATCGATATACCGAACGGATTTATTTCGAAAGAACCATCCGTTGAATACAGAGGTTTATTTATAAATGACGAATTGCCCGCATTCGGAAATTGGGCAATTGAGAAATACGGTGGGGCAAATGCCAAAGCATATGACGAAGTATTCAAGCTTATTCTTAGGCTCAAAGGAAATTATATGTGGCCGGCCATGTGGTTTGAAGTATTTTCGGAAGACGGTCCGGGAACCAAAAATGCAGAGCTTGCCGATATCTACGGTATAGTTATGGGCACTTCCCACCATGAACCTCTCTGCAGAGCGGGAGCCGAATGGCAGAAAATATATAAAAAATACGGAGAAGACAATACTTGGAGTTTTGTAAAGAATAAAGACGCCATAAGCAACTTCTGGAGGGACGGTCTCATCCGAAATCGTGCTTATGAGAACATAATCACGATAGGTATGAGAGGAGAGGATGATTCGCTTCTTCTCGGGGAGGATGCATCCCTCGAGGACAATATCAATGTTTTAAAAAGCGCTATTCTTGAGCAGTACAGGCTCTTAAGGGAAAACGTTTCACCCGATCTTAGGGAAATCAACAGAATGCTTGCTATTTATAAGGAGGTTGAGGATTTCTATTACGGTGATGAAAACACGCAG
>JAEEQC010000041.1 GCA_016285135.1 Lachnospiraceae bacterium | reverse complement strand
GAATAACGCTTATAAAGATCAAAAAATGACACCTGACGCTTATATCCTTTGGTTCAACGCAGAAGGCAAAGCATATGTCAGGATCGAAGAAGGCCGGATCGGATTTGCGACGGGTGGGGATGTGAAAGTGGCTTCGCCCGTTTATCTGTTTTCTGTTGACGACCGGAAGTATTTTCTGTCACTTGACGAGGTGAGTTTCCAAGCTCCGAAGTACGGATACTACTCAACCAGAGAGCTTCGGGACATAAGCTCCGGCAAAGAGTTGTTTGCGGTTTTTACGGCCTTTCATCTGTGGAAATGGTACGCAGACAATCGGTTCTGCGGGAGGTGCGCCCACAGTCTTGAGCCAAGCAAGGAGGAACGTGCGCTCGTGTGCCCTTCGTGCGGAAATATTGTTTATCCGAGGATCAATCCGGCGGTCATAGTGGGAGTTATCAAAGGCGAAAAACTCCTGATCACCAGATACCGCAGTGGATATGCACATAACGCACTGGTCGCCGGCTTTACAGAGATCGGTGAAACGCTTGAGGAAACAGTTGCCAGAGAGGTAATGGAAGAAACCGGCGTGAAAGTTAAAAACATCAGGTATTACAAGTCCCAACCATGGGGGATGGCGCAGGATATCCTCGTCGGTTTCTTTTGCGAGGCAGATGGGGACGGCGAGATCCAGATGGATGAAAATGAGCTAAAGTATGCTGAGTGGGTGAACCGGGAGGACATCGTTTTACAGCCCAATAACCTGAGCCTGACAAATGAAATGATGAAGGTGTTTAAGGAAGGAGATTTAACTTATCACTCTGCTCTTTAATGGTTTATAGCGGTTTTCTGTTTTTTATACCAATTTTCGGTTCCTCGTAAAAAGACAAGCAGACTTTCGGCAATTGTTTCAAAATTTGCCAAAAGTCTATAACGGTGAGTTAATGATACTTTTTGTTCCAACGAAAAGATTTGTCTCATTAACCTTTAAGTCAGCCCCAATCCCACTTTTCTTATCTCGTCCAATTGTTCTGCGCTCAATGTACCTGCCCGGTACAGCCTAAGGTACTCATTTTCGATCGACGAATCAAATATCAATAGGTCGTCTGTATTGATGGTTACCTTGATGCCGTTTTCAACCAGTATCTTAATAGGATGTGTTGAAAAGTCTTTTACAAATCCCAGCATAACATTGCTACTGGGGCATACATTCAATTGTATGCGGTTATCAGCCAGGAATCGCATTGTTTCCTTCGATTGGGACGATTTTATACCGTGATGAACTTCAGAAAGTCCAAGTAATTCTACCGCCTTTCTGACATCTTCTGCAGACCCGGTCTCTCCGACATGCATCTTCTTAATCATACGGTACTTTTCTGCTTTTCTATAAAGAGGCAGAAAAGCTTCAAACGGCCGAACGTTCTCCCCTCCGCAAATATCAATTGCTTTGAAATATCCTGACTCGGCATATTTATCAAGTCGTTCAGTTTCAATCGTTACATCGCAGGATGACGGGTAAGTCAGTTCTGCCTCAAAAACCGTATCCGGACAATAATTACTGTGGAAGCCTTCAATAAGCGTTTTGAATTCATCTGTTGTTCCGACTTGATCCACTTCCGAAGTGCCAAAATTCATAATAAGGCGTGTGATGTTATTTCGCTTTGCCTCAGCAAAAGCGCCCTCCCATCTGAGGACCATATTATCATATCCATCACACAACGGCTTTATTTCTTTTTTGAACCAGTTCCGCATGCCATCAAGTCCATTTAACCGATGTGGCGGTTCCGGCATAAAAACATGAATTTTTTCAGCAAGCCATTCTCGCCTGCAACCCTTGGTTGAATGATTATGAAGGTCGCTCTTTGGCATCGATAGAAGTTTTTCTCTGTTGTTTTCTTCTAAACCTTCGCAAAACAAATTCCCCATGTTGTCCCCTAAATATCAAAGATGTCGTTTCCTTTTACTCACATTTAGTATATCAAAGCAAACAGAAATCTGCTATTCTTTACTTGTGAATACACTGATATGATGTAAAACATGTGAGATAAATGGTATAAATTTGAAAGGATAGACGCATATGACGACAGTCGGTGCGATCACTTATGCAATCGTCTCGACCGTGAAGATCAATAAACAAAAAGAGAAATAAACATAATCGATTTACCAGAGAAAGACCGAGGAAGGTATAGAGGCTGTCGTTCTAGGATGTACCGAGCTCCCGCTTCTTTTAAACAGTGATAACTGTCCTGTCCGTTGCCTTGATTCGGTAGACATCCATCTGAACAAACCGGTTGAACTGGTCGTGAACAGTTAAAGAACAGAACTTCTACAGCGAAAGGTATAACAAAAAGCTATGAAAGCAATTTTAACAAGCTCGCTCGGTGGGCATGATATTTCTTTTTTTGATATGATACCGGATGTAGAAACGTACCATGAGCTAAGAGCCTCCGTTGATTGGGTAGTTTTCTGCAGAGAACAGTCAGAGAAGGCTCTGAAAAACAGTTGTTACTGTGTTGTTGCCAAAGACGAAGACGACGTTGTGGCTATGGGAAGAGTCGTCGGAGACGGAATGTATTACACGATTGTAGATGTCATGGTGAGACCGCAGTATCAGGGGCAAAAAATAGGTTCGACCATTATTAATAGACTTGTTGAGCACATAAATAACGAAACGCCTAAGGGAGCGAGAACAAGCATTCAGCTTATTTCTGCCCCCGGGAAAGAAGGCTTCTATGTTAAGCAGGGTTTCAAAATCCTGCCCAACGAGAACGCAGGTTCGGCTTTAAGAAAGGTGATATACACGTAAAATTTCATTTTCTTTCTTCGCGTTTTTTTCGTCTCTGCTCTCGGTTGTTCTTTTCCGATTCAAAGAGCTCTACCGCAACATCCGTCAACTCGTCCGGCCAAACCCGACCGCTTGAAACTACGTCCGCCCAGGGGCAAAGAGTTTTATAGTCGTGATCCAGTACAACTGTGTAAGGAGGGCCACAACGATCATTAACGTCCATATAGAGGTGCCGTCCTTGGTTAATCAGGTGGTATGAATCACTGTCGCTCATCCCGTTTTGCAGCGCATTATATATTTCCACCGTGATCTCATACAGATGGTAGTATCCACATCCACCTCGTTCTGCCGTATAGAGATTTCTTTCTTCATCATAGCAGGCCTTCCAGCCGCATCCCTGTTTAAATTCCATTGTTAAACCTTTCGTTGAAGCGGTCCTGTTTTTGAGAAATGACCACCTTGATTCATGTTCCCTCCATAACAATTCCGTCGGAAATCCATTTCAGGACCGTTTTGTATCCCGGCTTTTTGTACCAGTTTTCGATATTGGTAAAATGTATCCACGAGATGTCGTATGCCCTTTCTGTGGTATTTGCTTTTTGATTATCCGCAGTAAGCCACTGCGTCCACCTGAAACTGAAGTCCTTCTTTACCGCCTACATGGGCAAACTCAGTCTGTATCGATTTGCGGACAGGATACTTGCCGTTGAATCTTTCCCTGATGATCTTCTCCATAACGGGGATATTCCACACATCCCTGAAAAGGCAGTCCATTTGTACCACGTTTTCAAGAGTCAGTCCAACAAGCGCCAGGCGCTGCTCCATATGATCAAAAGCCCCGTTGATCTGTTCCTCGATGGTTCCCCCGATATTTCCCACACAGTATCCGAGGTAACAAAAATCACCTGCTTTAATGATCCCGGAATGTGCCCACTCTTCATTAACATCATATCTTTCGATTTTTTCCATGTTGTCGAATCCTCCATATTAAAATACTATATGTTTATACAATGAGAACTGAGCTCAGTATACGGTTATGTGATCGAGCGCGTTAAGATCTGAAGTTTTCCTTGTTTACCGCTCCTGAAAAAATTCTATTTCTTCGCCAAGCGGTCCGAAGCAGAAAGCCATTCTGGCAGGATACTCCGGATCGAACTTTATCACTATGTCATTAGGTTCTATGAAAACCTCATATCCTGCTTTTTTGACTTTGTCTGTAATCTCATCAACATTATCTGTTGCAAAAGCGATATGCCTTAATGCGCCTTTTGCTTTTATGCCCGGTCCGTTACTGAAGATCTCAAGCATTCCGTTTCCAAAATCGATCATTATTCCTTCCGGCCATTCTCTGACTTTGGTAAAGCCTAAAGTGTTCATATAAAAAGCTTTTGCTTTTTCAAATTCTTCGGATGTACCGCACTTCATTGATACGTGATGCATTCCCAAAATCATATTATCCTCACAAACTGCAACGTGGTGTTAGAATTTTATACAATCCATACTTTTGTGTTCTCTCGTAGGTTTTCCTCGTGGGGTTCCCTCTTTCGGTTCCCGGAAAGAGTGGTGTAATGTTATTTGTTACTTGTGTTATTTCGCTCGCTCACATTTAGTATATCAAACCGAGCAAAATTCTGCTATTCTTAATGTGTAAAGGTTTGAGGCGGCAGAAAAATGAAAAACGCAAATCCCGCTGTAATAACGGACGAAAAAAACGACAGGCATCGCGACCTGTCGTTTGACGTGCGGGGGATGGGACTTGAACAATGTAAGTTGAAAAAACACTGATAGAAAGGGGGTTCCGGCGTCGCTTTTTCCTGGGAACCCAAGTAGGGAACCCAAGCCCTCTTCTGATTTTGAGTGACATCGTTTGTATGAAATCTCATGTATCATATATTATTTCGAATAATTTAGGATACATTGCGAAAATCGTAATGTTCTGCAATGTTTCGCAATGTCATGCAATGTTCTTGCAATGTTTCGCAATGTCTGATATATTTGTATAAGAATAGTTAGGAGGTATCAAAGTGAAAATAACAGACATTTATAACGATGTGATTAATGAAAACCTCGATTATGAGTATAAAGCCGAATTAAATCCTGAAAAGCCAATGAAATGGGCAAAAACTATAGTTGGATACGCTAACGGAAAAGGCGGCGTGATGTTTGTCGGAGTATCTAATGACGGTGAAGCTTTTGGTTTAGATTTGAATGAAATAGACAAAACAAAGAATTTGGTTGCAAGAATAAATGACAGAAACATTTTCCCTCATGCCAGAGTTCAATACTCAATGCGAAGCGTTGATGATAAAGCTGAACGTTTTGTTTTGGGCGTTCATGTCTTACAGGCGGATTCTATCTTGCGATATCGGGAAGGCGACTATAATGAAAAAGTGTTTACAAAAGGTGATGGTAATGCTCTTCCGGCAACACCTGAAGAAATAATTGCTTTAGCTAAAAGAAAATATGGCATAGATAATGAAACAACAGAAATAAAATATGATGAAGCTAGTTGGACAGAGTATATCGATCTTTGTAAGGAATATAGAGATGACTCGCAGGCGCCGACACTAAAACAACTCCAGAATGAAGAGATTGTTTCAAAAGATGGATATGTTAAATCCGGACTGATAATGTTCCGAGACGGTTACGAGGGAGAAGACTCTTTGATATGTTGCCGTTTATGGAGAGGAAAAAAGAAAACGGGCACAGTGCTTGATAGTGATCGGTTCAAGGGATCTCTGGCAAGTGTTTTCCGTAATACACTTAAGTTTATAGAGCGAAACACAAAGACCGGTTGGAGAAAGACTGAAAACGGTGGAAGGGAATCAATTCGTTCTTATCCCAAAGATGCAGTCAGAGAAGCTTTGGTTAACGCAATGGCACACAGAGATTATTCTATTGCAGGTACACAGATTGATGTTGATATCTATTGTGACAGAATAGAAATCGTATCTCCTGGATCGTGGTTATTGCCTAAAGGATATGAAGAATACCCATTAGGATCCATTCCCTCAATAAGGAGAAACTCAATCATATCAGCGTGCCTTGATGTTGCTAACCTAATGGAGCGTGGAGGAACCGGTTTTCAGACTATGATTGAAAGCTATGAGGATTGTGACGAGACAATGCAACCGGTAGTATCAATATATCCGGGCTTCTTGAATCTTTGCTTGCATGACAAACTATATGAGGATAATGATCAATCATTAGAGACGATGAGCATGTCAGATTCTGAAAGAATAGTTGAACTGATAAGAAGTGAAGGCCCTAAACCAATAAAAGAATTACAAGAAGTTACAAGCTATAGGAGCAGAAGCCAGTTTTTGACAGAGGTCATCAATCCCCTGCTGGAGGCTGGTATTGTAATCAGAGACGGAAATGTTAAGTCGCCGAAATCGGTTATAAGATTAAAACAATAAAAGGTCAAATGGAGTGGCTGAGAACAGAGAAATGAGCAGGAGGCTTGAGGGTCTCCTGCTTTTTAGTGCAATTCACACCGCAAAAAAAAGGACATCCGATTGGATGTCCTTCTTGATGCGGGGGATGGGACTTGAACCCACATGAAATTGCTTTCACACGGACCTGAACCGTGCGCGTCTGCCAATTCCGCCACCTCCGCAAATATACCGACTGACGAATTATAGCACAGAGAGTAAAAGCTTGGCAAGAGGATTATGTTTTATCAAAGAGCAAATTTTGACCGATTTATTTACTAAACAACTTGATTTTATGGCGAGAATTTGCTACAATAAGAAATGGTTAGATTTTTATATTCGAATTTGTGAGCAAAACAAGGAAACTTCATGAAAGGTTTACAAGAAATCATAAAGCATGTATCCTTGCTCGCACAGCTGGGATTGTCGTTTGCGGCACCCCTTGTGTTGTGCATGCTGGGGTGCTGGTGGCTCGACAGCAGGTTTGAGCTCGGAGCCTGGATCTACATAGTGGGGATCTTTTTCGGACTGGGAGCCGCTTTTATGACAGCATATAAGTTTTATTTGTTCACGGTGAACAAGACAGACAAAGAAAAGAAGAACCCGATCTCCTTTAACGACCATTCTTGAGGCACGAATGTGTGTGACCGCAGGAAACCGCGCAGCCGGACGATCCGTGACCGCAGGAATCCGCAGGATACCAGAGAGCGGACAAGGCGTGATCACAGTAAGTCGCGCAGCCGGTCGGAACAAGGGTCAGCAAGGAGCAGGGTTATCAGCCGGGGGAAAAGATATGAGCGGACGAAAGGGGATCGACCCTGTTGTCAGGAAAGAGACATTGAGGGTCGGAGCGATCGCTTATGCGGGAATAGCACTCATGCTCCTCGGCTTTTTCTTATTAAACAGGTTTTGCCCGCCGGAAGTTTGGGATGTGCCTTTTGACTATACGGTGATACTCGGCGGAGTGTGCTGCGGTGTCATTGATATACTTAACTTCTTCCTCATGGGTCTCGCGGTCGTTAAAGTGACTTCTCTTGAGCCGGCCGTTGACGAGGAAGGAAACGTGTCCGAAGAGGACACCGGCAGAGCTCGCAAGATCATGAGCACGAGCATGAGGCTGAGGTTCCTCATGATGATCGTTTGGGTAGTGATCGCGATCGCAGTGCCTTGCTTCAACCCGGTTGCGGGGATCATGCCGTTGCTGTTCCCGACACTCGGGATCAAGCTTCTCGGCATAGCGAAGAAAGCCTGAGCGTAAGCCGTGAAACCCGGAGCTTTGACATAGGCGTTAAAACAAACACTTATAAAGAGTAGGTGAAATGAATGGAGATTAGTATTTCCGGAGCAAAGGTCTACGGTTATATCGGACCGGATATCCCTGTGCTCGGCAGGTTCCCCCTGTCAGAGACGCTGATAGTGAGCTGGATAGTAATGCTGGCCATCACACTGTTCTGCATTATTATCACTCACAACATGAAAGTAGAGAAGATCAGCAGACGTCAGGCGCTTGCTGAGTGGCTCGTCGAGGTGGCAAACAAGTTTGTCGTCGGCAATATGGGCTCGAAGTTCTCTTACATGGTTCCCTTCGTAGCGGCGCTGTTTTCCTTGAGTCTGTTTTCGAACCTCGTGGGTCTTCTCGGAGTCAGAAGCCCTACTGCGGACCTCAACACCGAAGCAGGCTGGGCGATCGTCGTGTTCATTATGATCACGGCACAGAAGATCAAGGCGGGCGGATTCGGCGGATATCTGATCGGATTCACAAAGCCCATCCCGCTGCTCACACCGTTTAATGTGCTTTCGGAGCTTTCGACACCCATCAGTATGGCCTGCCGTCACTTCGGAAACATCCTCTCGGGTATCGTAATCAACGGCCTGATCTACACTGCGCTTGCAGGAGCCAGCTCGGCGCTGTTCGGTCTGATCCCCGGAGCGGTCGGAAACTTGCTTTCGTCCATCCCGATACTTGATGTCGGAATCCCGGCGATCCTTTCGTTCTACTTTGACTGGTTCACCGGAGTAATGCAGGCATACATCTTCTGTATGCTGACCACGATGTACATCGCCAATGCGGCTGAAGAGGGTTAACCTCCGGTCTGCAAAAGCGAAACAATAAATTACCAAAGAAATAATTATTCAGGAGGAATACTTATGGATCTACTTGCAAAAGGAATCGCACTCGCAGGATGCGCAATCGGTGCAGGACTGGCACTTATCGCCGGTATCGGCCCCGGTATCGGTGAAGGAAATGCGGTAGCAAAGGCTCTTGAAGCAATCGGACGTCAGCCTGAGTGCAAAAGCTCTGTAACATCCACGATGTTACTTGGTTGCGCCGTTGCCGAGACAACCGGTATCTACGGTTTTGTTACCGGTCTTCTGCTCATCTTCGTAGCACCCGGATTATTTATTGACAAGATCGTTTGATTTTAGGAGGAAAGAGCATGGGAAGCTTAATTTTGCTTTCTGAGGCAGCCCAAGCTGCAGAGACCGCTACACAGGAAGCCGGTCTTGTTTCGATCGATGCTTGGATTGTCATTGCCACGATTTGCAACCTCTTTCTACAGATGTTCCTGATCAAGAAATTCCTGTTTAAGCGCGTTCAGGTAATACTCGACAAACGTCGTGAATTAGCCGAAGAAGATCTCAGGAAGGCCAGAGTATCGCGCGATGAGGCTGAGAGGCTCAGGACCGAGTACGAGAGCAACATGGAACAGGCTCGCGAGAAGGCTACCCAGATCATCGACCTTGCCCAGAAGAACGCTACGCAGAAGAGTGATGAGATCATCAGAGAGGCTTCGCAGGAGGCTGTGGCCATGAAGGCCCGTGCCGAAGCGGATATCGCCCTCGAGCGTAGAAAAGCTGTCAATGAAGTCAAGAACGAGATCGGCAGCATGGCCATGGAAATTGCCGGCAAGGTTATCGAACGTGAGGTCAGCGAGCAGGATCATGCCAAGCTGATCGACGAGTTCATCGAGCAGGTCGGGACTTAAGAATTTAGGAGGTTGACATGACGCAGCGTGCCGTTATTTACGGAGGCAGCCTCTACGAACTTGCAGTGGAAGAGAATCGCGCGGCGCAGATCCTCGAAGAGCTGACCGAAGTGTTCAAGCTTTTCAGGGAGAACCCCGATTATCTTACGCTCCTGCTTGAGCCGTCCATTAAAAAGGACAAGAGGCTCGAGCTTATCGAGGAAGCCTTCGGAAGCTCTTGTGACCGCTACCTTGTGAATTTCCTTAAGCTTTTGTGTGAACGCGGACTTCTGCGTGAATTCGAAGGCTGCAGGGAAACATTCATCAAGAGGTATAACCGTGACAACAACATCTCGGAAGCACTCGTCACAAGCGCTGTCGCATTGACTGAACAACAGCTTGCGGCACTTCGTGAGAAGCTTGAAAAGAACACCGGACGTAAGATCGACATAAAGACCAAGGTTGATGCGAGCGTGCTCGCGGGACTGAAGGTCGAGATCGACGGAAAACAGTACGACGGCACGGTGAGCACCCGTCTTGAGAGCATTCACAGGAAACTGTCAGAGACTATTATCTAAAGGATGGAAAGGAATTATGCAGTTAAAACCCGAAGAAATATCCAAAGTCATCCGAAGCCAGATCAAATACTACGAGAATACCATTAAGCAGAACGAAACCGGAACCATCCTCAACGTAGGTGACGGTATCGCCAGAGCTGCAGGTCTTATCAACTGCATGTCGGGCGAGCTCATCGAGTTCGAGGACGGCAGCTACGGTATGGCTCAGAACCTCGAAGAGAACAGCGTTTCCATCGTGCTCTTCGGCTCCGATGAGAAGATCGGTGAGGGTCAGACCGTTAACCGTACCGGTAAGGTTGTGTCGGTTCCCGTAGGCGACGCCATGATCGGGCGTGTTGTTAATGCCCTTGGTCAGCCTATAGACGGACAGGGTCCCATCGTGACGGAAGAATTCCGTCCGATCGAGAGCAACGCACCCGGCATCTGCGAGAGACAGTCGGTATTTGAGCCCCTTGAGACGGGCATCAAGGCTATCGATTCCATGATCCCGATCGGCCGTGGACAGCGTGAGCTGATCATCGGCGACCGTCAGACAGGAAAGACGACTATTGCAACGGATACCATAATTAACCAAAAAGGCAAGGACGTGATCTGTATCTACGTGGCTATCGGCCAGAAGAGATCGACGGTTGCGGGCCTTGTTGAAAATCTTAAGAAAAACGGCGCCATGGATTACACGATCGTTGTATCCGCGAGCGCTTCGGAGGCATCGCCCCTCCAATATATTGCGCCTTACTCGGGCTGTGCAATGGGTGAGTACTTCATGAATAAGGGCCGTCACGTGCTTGTTATTTATGATGATCTCTCTAAGCACGCGGTTGCTTACAGAGCACTCTCACTTCTTATCCGTCGTCCGCCCGGACGTGAGGCATATCCCGGCGACGTATTCTACCTCCATTCGAGACTTCTCGAGCGTGCAGCCAAGCTTGATGCGGCTCACGGAGGCGGATCGCTTACTGCGCTCCCCGTTATCGAGACTCAGGCAGGCGATGTATCGGCATACATCCCCACCAACGTTATTTCGATCACGGACGGTCAGATCTTCCTTGAGACCGAGCTTTTCCACTCGGGCGTTATGCCTGCGGTTAACCCCGGTATCTCGGTATCCCGTGTAGGTGGAAATGCACAGATCAAGGCAATGAAGAAGGTTGCCGGTACATTAAAGCTCATCTACTCACAGTATCGTGAGCTCCAGAGCTTCGCTCAGTTCGGTTCCGACCTCGATGCCGACACAAAGGCTCGTCTCGATCAGGGTGCGAGGATCGTGGAAGTGCTCAAGCAGGACCAGAACTCACCCGTGCCCGTTGAGAAGCAGATCGCCATTATCTACGCGGTTACAAAGAACATCCTTGCGCAGATCCCCGTTGAGGAGATCCGTCGTTATGAGAGCGAGCTTTTCTCGTTCCTTGACAAGGATCCCGACGGCGTAGCATTCGCAAAGGCAGTCAATGAAAGCGGAAAGCTCGAGGAGAGTACGGAAGAGCACTTAAAGAAGGCTCTTGAGGTATTTACAAAACAGTTCCTTGAGACTCTCAAAAAAGACTGAACATGATCAGATGACATGAACTGCGGCGCCTTATAAGCACTGCGGATTAAAAGAAGAGGAATGTCCATATGGCAGCTAACATGAAAGCGGTTAAGCTGCGCATCAAGAGCGTAAGAAGCACCATGCAGATCACCAAGGCAATGGAGCTCGTTGCGTCCTCGAAGCTGCGCAGAGCCAAGGAAAGATCTGAAAACTGCAGGCCCTACTTTAAAGAGCTCTTTGCAACGCTTAGAGACATCGCCTGCGGGAACACCGATTTTTCCTCGGTATATGCCTCGGTCCAGCCGGGCAAGAAAGTCTGCTATGTAGTAATGGCAGGCGACAGAGGTCTTGCCGGCGGTTATAATTCCAATCTTTTCAAATGCCTTGAGGCCGATGCCGCAGGCAGGGAAGGCTACGTGGTTCTTCCCGTGGGAAAGAAGGCAGTGGATTATTTCCGCAAACGCAAGGTAAAGCTCCTTTCGGAGCGCCATGCCCAGATCGCGAATATCGGGGTTTCGGATTGCTTCGAGATCGCCAAGATCCTTTGCGAGGCATACAAAAGCGGTGAATACGGAAGCGTAAGACTTGTCTACACGGAATTCGTCTCCATGCTTTCCCAGCAGCCTCACGTACTTCCCGTCCTTCCACTGTCCGACCTTGATGACGACGGAGTGGACGAACCCATCAAAAACCTTATACTTTATGAGCCCGACAGCATCGCGGTATTTGATGCGATCGTTCCCGAATATGTAGCGGGAGTTATCTACGGAGCCGTATGCGATTCGATGGCGAGTGAGCAGGCCGCAAGACGTACAGCGATGGAATCGGCTACGAGCAATGCGGAAGAGATGATCGATACTCTCAATCTCTCGTACAACCGTGCACGTCAGGCAAGCATAACCCAGGAGATCACCGAGATCGTCGGCGGAGCCGAAGGATTATGATAATGTCATGGATTTAACCGCCGGGTTTATGCCCATAAGCGGACAAACAGACTTATAGTTTTTAAAGGAGAAAAACATGAGCGATAAACACATTGGCCGGGTGGTACAGGTAACAGGGCCCGTTCTTGATATCAGGTTTGAGCCTGACGAACTGCCCGCTCTCCTGAATGCCGTCGAGATCAACTACGAGGGCAGGAAGCTTGTTGCCGAGGTTGCCCAGCAGATCGGTGACAACACAGTAAGATGCATCGCGATGAATTCCACGGACGGTCTTGTTCGCGGTATCGAAGCTGTAGATACGGGAGATCCCATCAAGGTTCCCGTCGGTGAGGCGTGCCTCGGACGTGTGTTCAACCTTCTCGGAGACCCCGTTGACAATCTGCCGCCCGTTGAGACGGAGGAACGCTGGTCCATCCACCGTCCCGCTCCTTCATATGAAGAGCAGGCTGCTTCGACGCAGATCCTTGAGACGGGTATCAAGGTCGTTGACCTTATCTGCCCCTATGCAAAGGGTGGTAAGATCGGTCTCTTCGGCGGTGCCGGAGTAGGTAAGACAGTACTTATCCAGGAGCTTATCCACAACGTTGCCACAGAGCACGGCGGCTACTCCATCTTCACAGGCGTTGGAGAGCGTACCCGTGAGGGTAACGATATGTATAACGAAATGAAGGAAAGCGGCGTTATCGAGAAGACCGCCTTAGTCTACGGTCAGATGAACGAGCCGCCGGGAGCACGTATGAGAGTCGGTCTTTCGGGACTTACCATGGCTGAGTACTTCCGTGATGTTAAGAACCAGGACGTGCTTCTTTTCATCGACAACATCTTCAGATTTACACAGGCAGGTTCGGAGGTTTCGACACTTCTCGGACGTATGCCTTCAGCCGTAGGTTACCAGCCTACACTTGCTACCGATATGGGTACTCTTCAGGAGCGTATCACATCGACACGTAAGGGTTCCATCACATCGATCCAGGCCGTTTATGTGCCCGCCGATGACCTTACCGACCCCGCTCCCGCAACGACATTCACCCACCTCGATGCAACTACGGTTCTTTCGAGAGATATCGCCAGCATGGGTATCTATCCCGCTGTTGATCCTCTTGATTCGACAAGCCGTATCCTGACACCCGAGGTAGTCGGAGCAGAGCATTACGAAGTTGCCCGTGAAGTACAGCGTGTACTTCAGCGTTACAAAGAGCTTCAGGATATCATCGCCATCATGGGTATGGACGAACTTTCCGAAGAAGACAAGATGACAGTATCCCGTGCACGTAAGGTTCAGAGATTCCTGTCACAGTCATTCTCCGTAGCAGAACAGTTCACCGGTCTTCCCGGAAAATATGTTCCGCTCAAGGAAACCTTAAGAGGCTTCAAGATGATACTTGACGGCGAGTGTGATTCACTGCCTGAGAGTGCATTCCTGTTCGTAGGCTCGATCGACGAAGTATTCGAAAAGGCTAAAAACTAATATAATCTTCGCTCAAAATGACAGATAACTTTTTCTCATATACAGGCTTCCCCTTTTTAGGGGAAGCTGTCTAATGAGCATGTATATGAGATGTCATAAGAAAGGTATAACAGGTACAACACATGAATACATTCCCGATTCAGATAGCAACACCGGACGGACTGTTGTTCTCCGGTGACGTAGAGAGAGTAAAATGCAGAACCGTAACAGGTGACATGGCAGTTCTTGCCGGCCACTGTAACTTCTGTACGGCCCTCGGCATGGGGGAAGCATATATCAGACTTGAAGATGGTACTCAGCGTTCCGCAGCATGTATCGGCGGTATGCTGTCCGTCTTGGACGGCACATGCCATCTCCTCGCTACCACCTGGGAGTGGAAAGAAGACATAGACGAGCAGCGTGCCCTGTCTGCAAAAGAAAGGGCTGAAGCACGCTTAAAAGAAGAAAACTTAAGCGAGCGCGACCAGCGTATCGCCCAAGCCAAGCTTCACCGCGCTCTTGTCCGTTTAAGTGTTAAACAATAATACAGGAGGACTAAAATGAAGAGACCATTAAAAAAGTGTATCGCTTTTCTGCTTTTTATGGCATTGTCATTGCAGCTGGTTTTTACCGCTACACCTAACAAAGTATCTGCAGCTTCTTCAGCACCTTTTGAAGTCTACAACGGATATATCAGCCAGTATAACGGTACCGATCCCAACTGGGTTATTCCCGAAACCGATGCTACAGGTATTTCACTATACTATGACGAAGTACTCGAATCCATCGTCATACCCGAAGGAATCAAGGAAGTCAGCTTATACTGCATTACTAAATTAAAAAAGATAACTTTCCCTTCAACTGTTACTTCTATTTCTTTGTGTTTCTGCGATGAACTTGAAACACTTGATCTCTCAGATCTTACCATCACCGACGAAACACACATTTCCATCTCCGAATGCGGAAAACTTAAAACCATAAAAGCCGGAGAACTTGGAAGCAGCGATGTTCAGAGTACTCTTTATGCCGATTACTGTCCCGAATTAAAGACTATCGATTTTGCAGATGCTTCTCTTGACAGCCTTTACATTCAGAACTGTGAAAAGCTTGAAGAGATCGATGTAAAAGAAACCAATTTTGTTTACCTGAATAATCTTCCTTCATTAAAGAAGTTTGATATTCCCGAAAAAACTGTTGACATTGCTTTATACGGCGTAAAATTTGACGGCATCACATTAAAGAACAACGAAAATTATGAGATTAAAAACGGCGGTCTCTATCATACATACAAGACCGAGGATGATGAAGTCATTACCGTCCTTGAAGCAATTGATGTAAACAAAGAAACCATTAATATTGCTGATGGAACTACATCAATATCATTCCTTAACCTGTCAGGAAATTATTACAAAGTAAAAACCATAAACATGCCTGACAGTATCGAGGAGTTATCCGCACACGCATTCTACGGCGGAACAAGCATTAAGAAGATTAATATGTCAAAGAATGTCATCACCATGGGATCATACGTATTTACAGGAGTAGACGCAGATATCACCATTCCTGAAAAAACAAAATATGTAGACTCCGAAGCATTCTATGAATACGGCGGAAAATTATCTTTAGCTAAGGATACAAAGTATTTAACCTCTTATGAGGACGGAATCTATCACCACTATTACTATGATAATGATGGTGTGGAAACCCTCAGCTTTACTGAACTTGTTTACTATCCTTCGAAGAAGACCTCGATAAAGTTCGCTGAAAACGTGAATTACATCGGAACCGGGGTATTTAAGAATTCGTCTATAAAGAGTCTTGATATTCCCGAGGGCGTATCGTATCTGGAGCTCGATCTCAATAATGCAAAGAACCTGAAATCCGTCACCATTCCTTCAACCGCAGAGTATATTTCCTCTCCTTTCTTCTTCAATGCTCCTGCATTAAAGAGTATAAAGGTTAGCGAGGACAATAAGTATTACGCTTCTTATAAGAACTGCCTGTACACCAAGGAAATGGATACACTTCTCGATGTACCCGGTGCCTTAACAGACATAGTAATACCCGAAGGCGTTTTATCAATTCCTTACTATATTATAGACAGTAATTGGGAATACATACCCGAGACGGATGAATATA
>JAEEQC010000040.1 GCA_016285135.1 Lachnospiraceae bacterium | reverse complement strand
CGGTGACAAATCCCTTTATCACCCTTCCTCCGCTACCGAAAGGAACCATGACCGGAGTCCCCGGAACGACCCTTTCCTCAAGGTCGGCGGGGATCCTGTATGTATACGGTCTGTCTATAGACTTGACCGAAAGGTTTACGATAACGTCAGCGTACAATTTATCTCCTCTGCATAAGCTCTGCGATAACCACCCTCTCATCGAACGGATGCTTAACTCCGCAGATCTCCTGGTAGTCCTCGTTGCCTTTACCGGCCAGAAGGATGATGTCGTCCTTGCGACCGTTTTTGATGACATAATCAATGGCTTCTCGTCTGTTTTCAATGACTATATACTCGCCCTTTTCTTTTCTGACTCCGACGAGTATGTCGTCGATGATATCGGAGGGCTTCTCAAATCTGGGATTATCGGATGTTACGACCGAAAGATCGGCGAGACGTGAGGAAACCTCACCCATCGTATAACGCCTCTCTTTTGATCTGTTGCCTCCGCATCCGAAGAGGCACACAAGCCTTCCGGGGTTATATGCGCGGAGCGTGAGAAGCACGTTTTCAAGCGCCATTGCGTTATGCGCGTAGTCGATGTAGAGTGTGAACTCGTCCGATACATGCACAGGCTCAAGTCTTCCGCAGACCGAGAACGAAAGAAATGCTTCGCGCATCGCCTCCGCTCCCGCGCCGAGGTACGACGTCACAGCGATCGCTGCGGCGGCATTTGCCACGTTGTATCTTCCGGGGATGTTAAGCGACATCTCCGCCTCTTCGCCCGAAGCGAGATCCACCTTGAAATCGATCCCGAGCTTAAGTGTTCCGTGTTCCTTCTTTTTGGTGAATTTAAGGTCTTTTGCAAATGTGCACTTTTTAAAGAGCTTTCTCTCAGCCTGCGAAGTCATACTCTCCGAAGGAGTACCGGCCTGCATGTTTGCCCCGCCTTCGACACCGAAGCCTTCGCAGTCGTCGGCCGTGAGGGTCGAGATCTTCGTGATATCGAACTTCTCGTCCCAAATCTTAAATCTTTCACGCGGATCTGCGTCCGAACCTTCGACGGCTCCGTCTGCACTCGCAAGAACCCTGTCCTTAATACCCGCTGCCGCAAGGACATCTAAGAGATGCCTGTCTCCCACCGCAAATATGGCATGTTTGCAGCTTCTGAAGAGGATACTCTTGCAATACAGGTACTCCTCGAAGCAGCTGTGTTCGCCCTCTCCGATATGATCCTGCTCAAGGTTGAGGAACACAGCGCAGTCGTAATCGATGCCGTAAACTCTGTTCTGCATGAGTCCCTGCGAAGAAACCTCCATCACGACGCTGTCGCATCCGGCTTCGACCATCCTTGCGAAGTTCTCGTGTATGATATACGACTCGGGAGTCGAATTCCCCAGGTCTATGTGAGTGTCTCCGTACGCAACGCCTATGGTCCCGATAACACCGCACTTGCGGCCGGACTTTTCGAGGATGCTCTTTATCATGTACGAGGTAGTTGACTTGCCCTTCGTGCCCGTGAGCGCTATGGTCGTGAGCTTCTTTGCGGGATAGTCGAAGAACGCAGCCGATATAAGCGCTAAGGCCCTCCTTGTGTCCGGTGTGATGACTGCCACGCAACTTTCCGAGACATCGACCTCGTGCTGCGCGATCACAGCTACAGCGCCCTTGGCAGCCGCCTCCGCGGCGAACTCATGGCTGTCGTTCTTTGCCCCCCTGATGCACACAAAAAGGCAGCCGGGTCCTATCTCTTTCCTCGTATCATAACAGATCGACGTGACCACGGGATCAAGAGTCGATGATACTCTGCACCCTCCCAGGTCCTTCAAAAGATCAGAAAGTCTTTTTTCTGCCATAGTTAAAACCTCCCATCCGGATCATACCGGTAAACTCATAAACACATGCAAACAGGAGGCGTTCTGTCGCCTCCTGTATAGATGCGGGCTTTTCCTTCATCCCGAGCATTCATCTCTGATCACGGGGCTGTTTAAAGCTGATCACTCGTCATACACTGTAAGTCAGCGACCGACTCAGGACAGGAGCATATCGTAGACTTCCTCGTACTGCTTTGAGGAATTATTCCACGAATAGTCTTCCGCCATTGCCCTGTCGATAAGCTTGTTCCACTCGCGCTTTCTGTCGAAGAAGACATCCTTCGCGTAGCGAATGCATGCCAGCATCTCATGAGCGTTATAGTTAGCGAACGAGAATCCCGTTCCGCTGTTATTAAATTCGTTGTAAGGAATGACCGTATCCTTAAGACCTCCCGTTTCCCTGACGATCGGGATGGTTCCGTACCTCAGGCACATGAGCTGGCTGAGGCCGCAGGGCTCAAAGAGCGAAGGCATAAGGAACGCGTCGCATGATGCATAAAGTCTGTGTGAACGGTCGTTCGAGTAGAAAATGTTCGCCGATACTCTGTCGGGGTACTTCCATGCAAAATGTCTGAAGAGGTTCTCGTACCTTTCTTCGCCCGTACCGAGAACAACGAGCTGGGTGTCCTCGGCGCAGATCTCCTCGATAACACAGTCCACAAGATCAAGGCCCTTCTGGTCCGTGAGTCTTGAGCAGATACCGATCATGAATTTTCTGTCGTCACGCGCAAGTCCGAGCTCTTCCTGGAAAGCTCTCTTGTTCTTGATCTTCTCCTTGCGGAAGGTCATTGCGCTGTAGGTCTTTGCAAGGTAAGGGTCGTTCTCGGGGTTGTACTCGTCATAGTCGAGACCGTTCACGATACCCCTCAAGCGATTGCTCTTTGCACGCATAAGGCCGTCGAGACCTTCGCCGTAGAACGGCATCTTGATCTCTTCGGCATATGTATTGCTGACGGTGGTGACGTAGTCCGCGTAAACGATACCTATCTTAAGATAGTTCGCATCGCCGTATGCTTCCATCTTGTCGGAAGTGAAGTAGTAATCGGAGAGTCCGGTGATGTCCATAACCGTTTTCTTGTCCCAGACACCCTGGAACTTGAGGTTATGTATGGTCATGATGGTCTTTATCCCACGGTAGAACTCATTTGCCTGGAAAACATCGTTGAGGTAAACGGGCACCAGACCGGTCTGCCAGTCGTTGCAATGGATGATGTCGGGTCTGAAGCCTATCGACGGAAGTGCCGAAAGTGCGGCTCTGTCGAAGAAAGCGAACTTCTCGATATCCTCGTAGATGTTGCCGTAGGGCGCGTACCCGCTGAAATAAAATTCGTTGTCGATGAAATAAAACTTGATACCGTCGTATTCGAGCTCAAGCACTCCGACATACTGTCTTCTCCACGCAAGCTCCATGTAGAAGTGAGTAACGTACTTCATGGCATTCATGTACTCAGGCTTCATGCACATGTACTTGGGGAGCATGACCCTGACATCGTACTTGCTCTTGTCAAGATACTTAGGGAGCGAACCCACTACATCGGCAAGTCCTCCCGTCTTGATAAAGGGTACACATTCCGATGCAAGAAAAAGGATATTTTTCATAAATCAACCTCTTGTTAAACCTGTAATTTGGGGACGATCCCCGTTTCAGTATCAGGTTTTTTATTTCAAAGAAGAACGAAGTTCTTTCTTTCTGGAATCGGCAAGCTCTTTGAGTTCCCTGGCACCTTCTTCCACCGTGTGCGTGACCAGGGTTCCCGAAAGCATCCTTGTAAGTTCGGCATTTATACCACGCTCGTCGAGTGACGTGACAGTGATCCTTGTACTGTTGTCTTCCACCGACTTTTCGATCAGGATGTGCTCATCAGCCATGGCAGCGATCTGTGAAAGATGCGTAATGCATATAACCTGGGTCGAACCGGATATAACGGCCAGCTTTTCGGCAACCTTCTGGGCTGTTCTTCCGCTGATACCGGTGTCGATCTCGTCGAAGACGAGGGAATCGATCTCCTCGGCGTGTGCCATGACCGACTTGATCGCAAGCATGATCCTCGAGAGCTCTCCGCCCGATGCAACTCTTGCAAGAGGTGCCGGTGCGGCTCCCGGATTAAGGGAGATCATGAATTCGATCTCGTCCGAACCGCTCTCACGGACAGTGCCCGCATCCTTTAATACTATATCAAAGCAGATCCTGTTGAAGCCAAGATCTTCAAGTGCCGAAACGATCTGCTCAGTGAGCCTGACCGCCTGCTCGTGTCTGAGCTTTGAAAGCTTCCCTGCAGCGAGTTGTGCTGCGCGGTTACTCTCATCGATCAGTTTCCTCATACGCTCTATCTCGGCATCACTTTGAGCGATCTTTTCGAGAGCCTTTTTGTCCGATTCAAGGTACGCTTCGATCTCGGCAACGTCTCTGCCGTAGCGGCTCTTGATATGTGAAATGAGGTCGAGTCGTTTGTCGACCTCGGCAAGCTTTTCTTCGTCATCGTCGATGTTCTCTGCGACTCTCTCAATATCGGAATAGAGATCACCGATCATGGAATCTATGTCCGCCGCCCTGTCGTAAAGATCTTTAAGATCATCCGAAAGGTCGCAGAGATGCGAAAGGAACTTGAGAGCTGCGGCCGAACCGTCTGATGCACCCGACTCACCGCGAAGCGCCTCGCCCGCTCCGAAAAGGTTCTCCTTGATGGTCCTGGCGCTTGCAAGCACCTTGAACTGTGCCTTAAGGTTCTCTTCTTCGCCTTCCCTGACAGCTGCTTCTTCGATCTCGGCAATCTCGAATTCAAGCCTGTCAACCTCTCTCATGCGGACCGAATCATCTGTCGGAAGAGCCTCGAGCTCTTCCTCGTACTTTTTCTTTTCCGACAGAAGCCGCGATATCTCCGAAAGGAGCTCTGCCGCCTCCTGACCGCAGAACCTGTCAAGGATCGCGAGCTGGCTGCGACTGTCCGCGAGCGACCTGTGCTCATCCTGACCGTAGATATCGATCAATGCACCCGCTATCACGCGGGAAGTCGAAGCCGAAAGCGTTTCGCCGTTAATACGTGTGACGCTCCTGCCGTTATTCATGATCTTGCGCGATATGACGACCGTATCATCACTGAGGTCTATCTGCTCCTCTTCGCAGAGCCTCCTTGCTTCCTCACCTATATCGGTAAAGGTCAGCTCGCACAGTGCCGACTCGGCACCTTCCTTGATGATACCCTTCCCCGAGCGCTCCCCAAGTGCCGTCATGATCGCCCCGAGGATGATCGACTTACCGGCTCCCGTCTCGCCCGTGATGATGTTGAGGCCGTTCTCAAATGTGATGTCCGCTTCGTCTATCAGGGCGAAATTTTTAACGTGTAGACTGCTAAGCATAAACTCTCCCTTCTACACAGACTCCTAATGGACATTTTATCATAATAAGCATTCTCATTCAAGATTTCTTGATGGCTCATCAGTCCTCAAATATATCTCCCAGTCTCTCAATATGTGCCTTTTTGTCCGCAACAACGATCACTTTGTCACCCTTCTTTATCATGCTGTTGCCGTTCGGTATGATGAGCTCCTCATTATGTATGACTGATGCGATGATGATGTTCTTTTTAAGCCTGAACTGCGGGTCGCAGAACTTTTTATCCAGTCCCTTAAAGCTTTCATCGGCCGAGAACTGAAGAACTTCCGCCTTGTTGTCCGCAACCGTCGCATACTTCTCGATCTCGTTTTTCTCGGCTCCGACCTCGCAGTTTCTGATGAAACGGATGAGCTTGTAAACCGATATTTCGGAAGACGAAAGAGTGATGTCGAGGTTGACGCGGTGCAGAAGCTTAAGGTGCTCGGGCGCATCCACGCTTGTGATGACCGAGGGCACGTTTCTTGACCAGGCATACATACTCGTAACCATATTTGTCTCGTCGTTATCGGTGAGTGATACCACCGCATCCATCGAACCTATACGCTCGTCCTCAAGGATATCAGCAAGCTCTCCGCTGCCGTATGAAACATTGACATCAGGGTACTTCTCCATGAGTTCCCTGCAGCGATCTATGTCAGACTCAATGAGCGTTATGTTCTTCTTGCTCTTGAGGAGCATCTCGATAAGGTATTCGGCCGCAACGGTGCCGCCGACGATCATGACCTTCTTTGTTTTCTCGCGGACTATCCCGATGCCCTTAAGGACATCAAAAAGGCTTTCCCTGCAAGCGGCGAGGCCGATGATATCGCCCGCTTCAACAGTAAACTTGCCGTCGGGAACAAAGAGCTTACCGTCCCGAAGGACCGTACAGATAAGCAGTTCGCTCGCCTGACTCTTTTTGATCTCGAAGAGCGACTTACCGCGTATCGGAGAATCATCCGTGATCGTAACCGAGACCATCTGCATCCTGCCGCCGAAGATACCTTCGGGTTTAACAACGCCCGGAAGTCCTATGCTGCTCGCTGCCTCCTCGGCGATGTCGTACTTCGGATTGAAGACATAGTCGATGCCCTGCTCCGCTTCAAGCTGCTTTCTCTCCGCCGCGAAATCCGGCTGGAACACGCGGGTACACGTCCTTAAAGTACCGATCGCCTTCGCCTGCATACAGCTGAGGATATTGACCTCGTCAACGGGAGTCAGTGCGATAAGTACGTCCGCCGTATCGGCGCCCGCTTTGTAGAGCGTCTCCTTCGAGGCACCGCTTCCCACGATACCGCTCACATTGTACTTGTCGGTGACAGCGTCAACGATCGACTTCTGCTTCTCGACAACAGTGATGTCGTAATTTCTCTCCGAGAGAGCTTTGATAAGTGCGCAGCCTGTTCTTCCCGAACCGATGATGATGATCTTCATGTCTTAATCCCTTTTTCTGTGTTGTATTGTTTCGTGCTGTCTGCTGATTCGACGTCGCCAAAAGCCTGTAATTATGCCCTTTCACACATATGCGTTAACGAGTTTCTGTGTTTGGGGCTGCGACGCGTCAAGTTTTGTTTTCCGAGGAATGCCGGTTTCTCGTCATGCGCGCCGTCTTATGTTTCTCCAGGGCAAAATAGACTTTCTTGACCGTAAGTCCCTGCACGAGCACCGTAAAGAAGATGGTGACGTACGTAACGTTTATGAATATGTCGTAGACTTCCTTCGGAAGATACTCTCCCGTTCCGAACGCGAGAGCAAGCGAGAGTCCTCCTTTAAGAGCCGACCAGGTCATGAGCGTGACATATTCGGGAGCGCTGTAATTACCCGGGATATTCTTGCCCGTGAGCAGGCTGCTTATCGACACACCGAAGGCTCTGGCGATGAGGTTAAGGATGATCGCCGCGGGAAGTATGATCCACAGATACCTGCTCACCTCGATGTTGAGGAGTAACAGACCGATCATGATAAACAGGATCGCATTGAGGAGGCTCTCCACTATATCCCAAAAGTCCTTATAGAGCTGTCTCGGATCGACAACAGCCACTCTTCTTTCCATCTTGCCCATCGCATACGAGAAATACATTCCGCAGACAACGGAAGCTATGACTCCCGAGAAGCCGAGATGCTCACAGATGATGTAAACAAGCGAAACATCCAGAAGTGAGATAAGGATGTATTTGATAGGGTCTCTCGTGGCCTTCATGAGTCTGAACATGATAAACGAGACAACGAGTGCGACAGCAACGGCGCCGAGTATCTCGCGGCCCATAAGCGTGAAGAAGTTTCCGTCGTCACTGTGTACGACGAGGCCCCTGACGAAGATAAAGAGCGTTACACCCGTTCCGTCGTTGAAGAGCGATTCGTTCTCGATGACCGAGCAGACATTCTTTGAAAGACCTATTTTGTTCAGGATACCCGTTGCCGCTATGGGGTCAGTCGGCGAAACGACGCATCCGAGCAGTATGCATGTGATCAGATCGAGCGGAAGTTTGAATATCAGACTGACAAGATAAAAGAGGGCGCCGTAAACGACCGACGAGATCATGGTCGTAAGAAGCGCCAAAAGGCTGATGGCGCGCACGTTCTGCCTGAATTTGTTCATGTTGACCTTCCCGGCACCCGAGAAGAGCATGAAGCACAGAACACCGTCCATCAGATAGTTTTCAAAACCAAAATCACCGAGTCCCTCAACAAAGCTGTCGAGCGACTCGATGTTCACAACTTTACTGACTAAGAGAAGCACAGCCGAGATCACGAGCGAAAACATGATGAGCGCGATGTCCGACTGCAGGTGGAAAAACTTCTCGTTTAAAATCCCGATAACAACTATCAAAGCAAGTATTATGATCAGAAAAAGTAATATGCTCATAAGGTTTGACCTTTCAGTTTCTCTGAAACATTATACCGCTTTTCTGTCTAAAAGCAAAATATGTTATTATGTACCACCGCCCAAACGGTATCTTCAATTGAACCCTCTTTCTCTTCTACTACCGTGTCGGCGTATTTCTCGTAAAGAGCGGAGCGTTCCGCATACATCTCGTCAAACGACTCGCCGCCGCGAAGGACGACTCCGCGACCTTTTATGTCATGGAGCCTCTTCTTTAAAGCTTCGAGTCCGACCTTGAGGTAAACGACCGTAGCGTTCTCTTTGAGGTATCGCATGCCCGCTTCGCTGTAGACGGCGCTTCCGCCGGTAGCGATGACCGTGTTAGAGGCACTGATACTGAGCAGTGCCTCTTCTTCCGCTTTCAGAAATCCTTCTACACCGCGTGCTTCGATGATCTCGCTCAGTTTGAGACTCTTTCTCTTCTGGATCACCAGATCGCTGTCCAAAAAATCCATTCCGAGAACCTTCGCGAGTATAACTCCGACGGTGCTCTTTCCCGAGGCCGGCATGCCTATGAGGACGATATTGTTTTTATTGCTATATGCGTTATCCGTTTTTAACACCTCACAATACTGCTAGGTAAATATTTGTAGGCTGACTCCTACCCGCTGCGGCGGAGCATCTCCCCAAAGCCCTTCAGGCCTTTTTCTTGCCCTGGTTGGCAACTGCTTCCATCTTTGCTTTCAAAGCATCCGCATCACCTAAATAATAATGCCTGATAACCTTCATGTCATCATCGAATTCATAAACAAGCGGAACCGCGGTAGGGATGTTAACACCGATGATCTCTTCGTTTGAAAGCCCGTCAAAATATTTAACAAGCGCTCTGAGCGAATTGCCGTGTGCGGCGATGATGACCCTTTTCCCTGCCATGATATCCTTCTTTATCGTCTCTTCAAAGAAGGGAACAACTCTCTCTATAGTAGTTTCAAGGCTTTCGTTTTTCGGCAGGAGGCTCTTGTCCACATCCCTGTACATGGGCTGTTTACAAGCACTTCTTTCGTCATCATCCGAGAGTTCCGGCGGCTTTACATCAAACGAGCGTCTCCAGATCTTAACCTGATCCTCTCCGTACTTCTCGGCGGTTTCAGACTTGTTAAGCCCCTGAAGCGCACCGTAATGACGCTCGTTGAGCTTCCATGACTTTATAACGGGGAGCCATGCCCTGTCCATCTCATCAAGTGTGATGTTGAGCGTATGGATCGCTCTTTTAAGGTAAGACGTATAGCATACGTCAAAATCATAGCCTTCTGATTTCAGCGTTTTTCCCGCCTGTTTTGCTTCTTCGGTTCCTTTCTCGCTCAGGTCGACATCCATCCAGCCCGTAAAAAGGTTCAGTTTGTTCCACTCACTTTCGCCGTGTCTTATAAGTACCAGTTTTTTCATGCTTTTTCTCCTTAGTTGAAAACAGTATGCGGTTAGCTTCTGCTAACTAATGGTATTCTAATACAAACTAACAGTTCAGACAAGTAAAAATAGTCAGCGTAAATTCCTTTACGCTGACCATCATAAATCTGCCATGTCAGGAAATCAATCCTGCTTTTTCAAAATGTCTTTTAAGTATCTTCATCGAGATGAATGCTCCCAGAAAAGCTGTCAGGACGGTAAGTGCTACCATTCCGAAATACATGGGCCAGGTGAACATTTCCAGGTAAACATCAAGAGCCTCATCCGTCAGATGAAGAAGTTCTTTTCTGTCGATCATGTATTGTGCGTTCGATACGTACATCGGCAATGTATATGCGGCACTTTGAAGAGTGCATCCTACCACATATGTGAATATCAGTATTTTTTTACTCTTATAATGGTTGGCGCTTGCGATTATCTCGGCTATGATCCATCCCGCGATCGATGCCAAAACTCCTATCACATTGGCAGCCATGAAGCCGGGCAGCACTCCTATCGTCCCCATGATAAGAAAAGTTCCTTTTTTCCTCACCTTTGAAACAAGAAGCATATATGCAACAGCTTCAAAGAAAACAGTTATCGGGATATTGGCTACGGTTCCGATCACAGTCATTCCCGCGATCGAACCCACTATAAAGAATATCACCAGATTGATCGCAGCAAATATGCCGATCGAGATAAAATTCCTTGCAGTAAGGGTTTCTGTTTTGTTTGTGTTCATAACGAACCTCCTTAATAAAATTGTATTATGAATAAAACGACAACCGTCATCACAGTTGCTGCTGTGACGGCTATGTCGGTTTTTCCGAACTTTAGCGGAAAAAGGATCGTCTGATCCTTCATGTGTTCAAAACCCCGCACAAGAGCCGAGGCAGCGAGCTCGTCCGAAACTCTCACGCTTTTTCTGAGTATCGGAACGAAGAGATATTCTATAGTTTTGACGGGCCTTACCAGTATCATGACCGGAGAAACCCTGACGTTTCGCAGTCGCAGACTGTCCCTGAGGCTGTGGTAGTCTTCACGTATGGTCGGAAAGAATCTTAGAGCAACGATCAACGGGACCGCTAAGGCATCAGGCATTTTCATCTGCTGAAGAGCCGTAAGAACGTCCGGTATTCTTGCGGTTCTGGCAAAAAACTGCCCCATCATTATCAATACAGTCAGCTTCTGAACAAAATAACCGAGCGATACCACAAGCAGCATAATACTTGTGTTTTCAATGCTTTCGACATTCATTGAAAGCACAGTGATCAGTAAATATATTGAAACGTATACCAGGCATGCTTTCACCGCTTTTGAACATAGCAGGTATATAGCCGCCACCGCGAATATGATATGTGCGGTTAATGCTTTGTTCATGAACATGGCCGTTATTCCAAGCAAAACGACGGCCAATCCCGAAGTACGCGGATCAAGCATCCTTTTTAAGCAATCAGAAGTCATTTGTAATATCCTCTCTGTATTTTTGTATTGTGTTTACAAGTCGATGCCCATAAGCATTAAAAGCTTGTGTCCGGTCGACGGTGATATATAAAAATCATCTTTTACTCTTCCTTCATCGATACAGACCACTCTTTGACATGTCTCCGTAACAAATTCAAAATCGTGTGTTATCACAAAAACAATCCTGCCTTGCTCAGAAAGCATTTTCAGCTGCTTGGAAACCCTGATCATGCTGTCTCTGTCAAGTCCGCTGGTAGGTTCATCAAAAAACACCACCCTGCTGTCCGTCATTAATGCTCCCGCTATCGTAAGACGCTGCTTTTGTCCTCTTGAAAGTGCCGCCGGATGCTTTTCGCGTTCCTCCCAAAGAGAAAGCTCTTTGAGTGTTTTCTCGACTTTAGCGTTCAGATCATTGTTTTTTCGTTTCCCGATCATTCCTTCGTTGAAAACACTGTCCCCGAAAAGCTGATAATCCGAGTCCTGCATCACAAAATATATATTCCCCGGTCTTTTCCCCGGTCTCAGGCTTCGTCCGTTCAAAACAACAGATCCGCTTTTACCCTTCAAAAGTCCGCAGCAAACCTTAGCAAGAGTCGTTTTTCCCGCTCCGTTATCACCGATCAGGGCAATAATCTCTCCTTTGTTTGCACTCATTGATATATTTTGAAGAACATTTTCCTTTGGATTCCCGTCTTCCTTTTTTCTTTTGTAGCCAAATGACAGTTCCGAGATCCTGAAAGTTTCTTCTCCCTCTTTATATTGTTCTTCCCTTTTGGCAACGGGCAGGACATCTTCGGGGTTGAACACTCTCAGACCAAGCCTGTTTCTTTCTTCGCTCTTCAGGGTCAACGCTTCGGTTTGGTTCATATCCCTTACGATCTCACCATTTTCAAGAATTATCATCCTGTCCAAAAGGTCGGTAAGATAAAACAATCGGTGCTCAAGGACGATGATCGTTTTTCCTTTGCTCTTTAACATGCCAAGTACGCGTCTGAGTTCTTTGATCGATCTCTGATCAAGATTTGCCGAAGGCTCGTCAAGAAGATATACATCAGGACCCATTGCATAACAGGAAGCTATCGAAACCTTCTGCATCTCTCCGCTTGAAAGATCAAATATTCTTTTACTCATGAGTTCTTCTATTCCGAGTACCTTTGCGCTTTCTTCTGTTCTTTTGAGAATCTCATCCCTCTGCATGCGCATGTTTAAGCACCCGAATGCGATCTCGTTCATCACATCCGTCATAAAGAATTGACTGCCGGGGTCCTGAAACACTGACCCGACGACCCTTCCAAAATCACACAGTTCGTAATCACCGGTATCTATCCCGTTCAGGAGGATCTTTCCTTCCAGTTCACCCTCGCAGAACCGTGGAACTATCCCGTTGATGCACCTTGATAGCGTTGTTTTCCCAGACCCGCTTTTCCCTGTGATAAGCACGAACGATCCTTTTTCTATCACAAGATTCAGATTGATCAGAGCAGTCTCCTCATGTCCTCTGTATCTGAACGAAACGTTTTTCATTTCTATGGCCGATTCATTCATATATCAATTCCCCATTTCCCACAGCTTTCTGTAAATCCCTTTTTCACCTGCCAGAAGGCTTTCATGTGTTCCCGATTCAATGATCCTGCCCTCTTTAAAGACCAGAATGTTATCCGCATTCCGGATAGTTCCCAAATGATGTGCGATTACCAAAACCGTTCTGTTTTTTGAAAGCTCGCTGACGGCTTCTTCGATCAACACCTCATTTACAGGATCAACATTGCTGGTTATTTCATCAAGAAGCAGTATCGGAGCATCCTTAAGAAACGCACGGGCTATTGATATTCTCTGCTTCTGCCCTCCCGACAGCCCAATTCCGTTTTCTCCGATCAATGTCTCATAAGCGTTCGGCAACGACATGATAAAATCATGAATACGTGCTTTTTTCGCTGCAGCTACGACCTCCTCGTGTGAAGCATTTTTCTTTCCAATGCGTATATTGCCTTCAATGGTGTCCGCAAAGAGCATTACATTCTGCATCACGATGCTGATACTCCCGAGGAGATCGTCGTAGCCGATATTACGTATGTCTCTGCCTCCGATCATGATCGAGCCCTCATTAACATCCCAGAATCGCAACAACAGATTCGTAACTGTTGTTTTTCCGGATCCCGAGCTTCCGACAAGTGCCGTGAGCGAGTTTTGAGGAGACTCAAAGCTGACGTTTTTGATCTCGAATCCTCCCTCTTCGTAGCTAAATCCCACATTTTCAAAACGTATCGAATGATCTGCCGGCTTTTGAGGTTCTTCCGGTTCGACAACAGTCTGTGACGTAAGGATCTTTTTTATTCTTTTGTAACTGTCCACGACCGTCACATAATTGGCACGATGGTTTTCCAGATTTAAAAAAGGTTTATAAAACTCCCTGCTTACGATCGCCAAGAGAAGATAATCAAAAATATTGACTTTATCCGACAGCACAAGCATGAAGCCCACACTGAGCATTATCCAGTATGATATGTCTATGATCAGACCATAGACAGAAAGAACCCGCGCCCGGTTTTCAGCCACCGATTTACTGCTCTCACCGAATTTTGAAACGCTTTCATGAAGACGTTCTTCAAAGCGACGACTTTCTCCGAAAGCCTTTAGAAGAGGGATCCCTTTTACATACTCAACAAAAAGGCTAACCATGTCGGCCAGATCATTCCCCGTTGTCTTTTCGAGTTTTTCCGCTTTTTTCAGACCTTTTGTGATGTATATAATTGCAAAGGGAAGTACAGAAACCATAAGCAAAGCAAGCTTTATATCTATAACTGCCAGGAAAACAAACACTGCAAAAGAGACGATAAAGTCTGCTAAGATCCTCGTGGCTACATGTCCGATCACCATTTCCATATTGTCCACATCTTTGCGGATAACTGTGCTGATCTCCCCCAGTCTTTCATTTGTATAAAAGCCGAGTGAAAAACTCTTGAGTCTTTCTATGATCCCTTTCCTGACCTGATAAACTACATCGAATCCCGCATAGTGCTTCCTCAGATCCGCCACTATACTGCAGACACATTTTAAAAGCAGACACACTCCTAGTATTACCCAGTATTTCATGATGTTTTTGTCTCCCGTTGTGATCCCTTTTATCGAAATCAACGTAACGTACATCATAAGCGTCCCCGACAACGCATAAACCACAAAACACGCTACCGAGAGCCAAAACGATCTTTTGCCACCCCTTGTAAGGGTTCCAAACATTTCTTTTATCACAGTGCTTTACTCTCCTCTCTTTAACTGACAAACACTATAGCGAAGGTCAGGTTTTCTGATACTCCAGTTATCCGATCTCTCCTGATCCAAAACCATAGTCGCGTACAGATCGCATTCCTTCATCAATTCTTCATGAGTCCCTTTTCCTTCAACACGGCCGTTCTCCATAACGACTATCTGATCCGAGTCACGTATTGTACTAAGATGATGAGCGATCGTTATTATTGTTTTGTCCTTTCCGAGATTATCTATAGCCTCCTTTATATAAGCCTCATTTTCCGCGTCAACAGCCGCGGTTGCCTCGTCAAGTATAACGATAGGCGCATCTTTGAGTATCATGCGGGCAATTGCTATCCTTTGCTTTTCTCCGCCCGAGAACTTAACTCCGGCTTCTCCCGTCTGCGTTTCATATCCATTCGGAAGAGACATTATAAAGTCATGAATACACGCTTTCTTTGCTGCTTCCACTATCTCTTTTCCGGTCGCATCCGGTTTTCCGATCCTTATGTTTTCTTCTATTGTTGTGTTAAACAGAAAAACATCCTGCTGTACAACCGAAAACAATCTGTTCAGTCCCTGCTGCGATGCGTTTGCCGTGTCCGTTCCTCCAATGCTTATATGACCGGACGAAGGTTTCCAAAATCCCATCAAAAGTCCTGCAAGCGTGGTCTTCCCGCACCCCGAGGCGCCGACCAATGCCGTTTTACTGCCCTTCGGGATTACAAGGTTGATATCATCAAGGATCTTTTCTTTCCCTTTATAGGCAAAACAAAGACTTGATACCGTTATGTCCCCGTTCTCGGGATCCCCGTATTCCGAAGCTTCCGAAGGCGCCTCTTCAGCGAGTATCTTAGCCACTCCCTTCATGGATTCACCAAATACTATCCCGTAGTGCTGGAAAGTTGCCGTCTTTGCAACGGACGACGTGAACAAGCCTCCCAGAACGATTGAAAGAATAAGCTGTGTAACAGATATCCATCCCTCAGAGAGGAGGTATGTTCCAAGGATCATAACGAGGACTACGCCCGATTCCATAAAGAACGTAATAAGTCCCATAGGGACGGATATCCCGGCCATCGATTTTTTCGCCCAGAAATCGTATTGTTTTGCCGATTCCAGTGTTTTTGATGTCTTTGTCTCTTCTTTTCCGAAAGCTTTTATCACAGGTATGTTCGCTACATATTCCATTATGTTTTCCTGCATCTGCGTGACCGAATCGGCGTAAATCCTGAAATTCTTTGCCCAAAGTGATGCAAATGCTTTTTTTGTTATCCACATTAACGGAAGCCCGACAACCATTGCCAAAGCCAGTCCCGGATGAACAAAAAGCATTGCAACAAAAACAGCACATGGGAGCAGAGTTGCTGACATTACTTCGGGAAGTCCGTGTGCGAGATATCCCTCGATCTGCTCCACATCATATTCCATGATCTTTGTCAGCTCTCCGGTTTTATGCTCCTGAAAGAAGCCGAGAGGCAGCTTTTTTAAGTGATTTACGATCCTCGATCTCAGTTCCGAGAGACATGCATATGCTGCATCATGTGCTTTCCTCGTAGCTAAATACGAGAAAACAGCCTTAAAAACAAAACACCCCAATATGATCGCGAAATAAACGATTGCTTCTGTCCTCAGAATCTTTTCTTCGAAAAACATCCCGGTCATTTTTATCAAAAGAACCTGCGGTATAAGATCAAAGAGTATTCTCAGACAGATCATAATGTTCGATGCTTTGT
>JAEEQC010000039.1 GCA_016285135.1 Lachnospiraceae bacterium | reverse complement strand
TGCTTCTTTGTTTTCTCGTCGTCGATCACGGGCAACGAAGCGATCAGCAGCTTCCTTCACGAGAAGGTTGCCGGCAATGAGTACTGGTGGTCCATAGCTTTGAGCCAGTTCATATCAAACGTTCCCGCGTCGATCGTGCTCTACCCGTTCACGGAGAACTTCACGGGCCTGATCTACGGACTTGACACGGCGGGCCTCTGCTCGATCATAGGGTCACTCGCGTCCGTCATCAATTACCGCATCTACATCCGTGAATATCCCGGCCATGGTAAAGCATTCCTTCGAACGTTTATGTGGATCAGCTGGGCGTTCTTCCTCATCGTGGTCGTTCCGGGGTGGCTGCTCACGGCATGGAAGTTCTTTTAATGAAAAAACTCGTTGACTAGCCTATCATCGGACCTACTATCGGTAAAATGAGACTTGCAGCGAGGATAATGCATCCCAAAATAAACAGTACGGTATTTACTATATTTAATTTGCCCAATCTCGAGATATCGTCTCCGACCTTTTTTGTGTCACGAAATGTCTTTCCACCGACAACCCAGAACACGATTCCCAAAGGAATTGTGATTAACGGTGCAGGGAATGTGTCTTCCTCAAATAACAAGAACACCCCTGCCATTAAGAGTACAACGCCCACAATAACATTCACAATTGCAAAAGCCTTAATGTGCTTCATTATATCAACCTCCGTTCCGTCGATCACAACCTTTTAAAGAACCTCTACACCGATAAAGTTTATCAAATACTCAATTATAAAAGGTGTGCAGCCTGCCCACTAAAGAAATAAGATATTCAGAGGGATAAGACTGAAGTTTATAACAGGCTTTACTGAATAAATACAGACGAAATACTGCAAAGATCACCGTTAAGAAAAACGGGAAAGCGCAAACGATCTCGATTCCGTCCTCGGAGATAGTAAGTGTCACAGCAGGCAACAAAAAGATTTCTGTAGAGAGAAACGGAAGCAACATAAGCCTTAAGGGCCTTGAGCAGGGGCGAAAAAGGGTGTATATATCGGGGATCAACAAAATGATGATCGATCACGTGAAGGATATTTTCAAAATGATATTGTAAAAATTGACCACCTGATGTATCTTGTAAGTTAAGAACCAACATGTTGATGGTTATAGAGCGTAACAACAGATAAAAAGCAAGATATTGAGGATTAAATACAGGCCATGAAGATCGATCATCAAAGTACGAAAGAAGAAATACTAAGAGAGCTCATACGCAGAGAGCAGGCGTATCGTATGTCTGCGCAGATGACGCAGGACGAGCTTGCCAATAAGGCGATGGTTTCCGTCGGAACCGTTTCCCGTTTCGAGAGGGGAGAGGACATCAGTCTTTCGAAGGCTGTATCTATTTTGTGTGCCCTTGGGATTGGAAAAAACCTTGAGGGTGTTATTCCTGATCCTGAAGAACGACCTTCGTATCACTTGTCGCATGAAAAAACAAAAAAAAGAGTGCGTCATTCAAAAGGAGAGCAGGCAGAAACCGAATGGAAGTGGGGTGACGAACGATGATCAATACCGTGGAAGTGTTTTTGTGGGGCACAAAAATAGGGACATTATATCAACCTGAGAATACTTTACATGTCAGATTCGAATATGATCCGGCTTTTTTGAACAGTCACATAGAGGTGGCTCCGTTTATGATGCCGCTATCGGAGAAAATATATGCGTTCCCAGAGCTCCCGATTGAAACATTTCAGGGGCTTCCGGGGATGATCGCGGATTCGTTGCCGGACAGATTCGGAAACGAGGTTGTCAATCAATGGCTGGCTAAACAAGGGAGGAAGGCGGAGACTGTTACCGCCTTGGAAAGACTTTGTTATTCAGGGAAGCGAAGCATGGGGGCACTTGAGTATGCTCCGCAGACAGGTCCCCTGTCTTCCAATATATCGATTGATGTTACGAGAATGACAGAACTGGCAGAAAGTATATTGTCCAAAAAGCAGTCGGTGATTGAAACCGCATCCGATGCAACCATCGCACAGATAATGGAGATAGGATCCTCTGCCGGAGGCGCACGGGCAAAGGCAGTGATCGCATGGAACGAAAAAACGGATGAGATCCGATCGGGGCAAATCGATGCAGGAGAGGGCTTCAGATACTGGATAATGAAGTTCGGAGGCCTTAACAATAACGGAGACTATGGAGTTATCGATAAAAAGCAGTACACGCAGGTGGAATACGCTTATTATCTGATGGCGAAAGACTGCGGAATCGACATGACCGAGTGCCGGTTATACCAAAAGGACGGATTGACACATTTTATTACGGAGCGATTTGATCGACAAAACGGAAAGAAAGTTCATATGCAGTCTTTGGGAGCGCTGACACACTCCGATTTTAATAACCCCGGAGCGTTTAGTTATGAAGCATATGCATTGTTTGCGAGAAGGCTTGGGATAGGGAAGGACGGAATGGAGCAGATCTTTATCCGTGCAGTCTTCAACATGGCAGCTAAAAACTGTGATGACCACGTTAAAAACTTTTCTTTCCTTATGGACAGGAAGGGAAACTGGACGTTGTCTCCGGCGTACGATCTGACGTATGCATACAATCCGGGAAACAGGTGGTTGTCAAAGCACCAGATGACACTGAACGGGAAAATGACCGATGTAAACGACGTTGACTTACTTCAATTCGGCAAGGAAATAGGGGTTTCTGCGACGTTTGGAAAAAAAGCGATAAACAGAGTAAAAACAGTTCTCGCAGACTGGCCACGATATGCTGAAAAAGCGGGGGTCGGTGAGGAGAGGATGCGGGAAATACGGAAAAAACTCTTGACAACACAGCTCTCAGCATGGTAAATTATCTCTTGTCGCGAAAGCGGCACTGTCCGAAGACAGCAGGTATCGGGTTTCCGCCCGACATAATGATGAGTTCATCGCCTGCCGAGGAAGCTGATTTTGATTTTGGTATAATACTATCATGATTATAACGGCTTTCCTGCAATTCGGCAGGGAAGCCGATTCTTATATCGTCTTCCCCCAAAATCTAATAAGGAGGAACAAAAATGGCTAAGGTAGAGCTTAAAGCCCCCATCATCGAAGAGATCAAGGGTCATGTTTCAACAGCCAAGGCAGCAGTCATCGTTGATTACTGCGGACTTACTGTAGAGCAGGACACAATCCTTCGTAAGAAGTTAAGGGAAGCCGGTGTTGTTTATAAGGTTTATAAGAACACCTACATGAAGAGAGCTTTCGAAGGCACAGATTACGCTCAGCTCGACAAGGTTCTTGACGGACCTTCGGCAGTAGCATTCAGCGCTGATGACGCTACAGCTCCCGCAAGAGTACTTGCAGAGTTCATGAAGGACGCTCCCCAGATTACGTTCAAGGCCGGCGTTATCGACGGTACCTTCTACGATGAAGCAGGATGCAAGGTTATTGCAACAATCCCTTCAAGAGACGTACTTATTTCCAAGCTGCTTGGCAGCATCAAGTCTCCTATCTCCAATCTCGCTCGTGTTATCAAGCAGATCGCAGAGAAGCAGGCAGAGGCTTAAGGAAAACACTACTCGCATCATAGTTTTGATGCACAGCACTATCGTACGTACTACATGCGTAGTACAACAACATTTATAATGGAGGAAACTTAAATGACAACACAGGAATTTATCGATGCTATCAAGGGCATGACCGTTTTAGAGCTTAACGATCTTGTTAAGGCTTGTGAAGAAGAGTTTGGCGTTTCTGCAGCAGCAGGCGTTGCAGTAGTTGCAGCAGGTCCCGCAGCAGGCGCAGCTGAGGAAGAGAAGACAGAGTTCAACATCGAGCTTACAGAAGTAGGTGCTGAGAAGGTTAAGGTTATCAAGGTTGTTCGTGAGATCACCGGTCTTGGCCTCAAGGAAGCTAAGGACGCTGTTGACGGCGCTCCCAAGGTTATCAAGGAAGGCGCTTCCAAGGCAGAAGCTGAGGACGCTAAGAAGAAGCTTGAAGAAGCCGGCGCTAAGGTTACACTTAAGTAATTTGATTATTTAAATACAGCAAAACACCCCGCTTTTCGCGGGGTGTTTTGCTGTATTTAATCATCAAGAGTAACCTCATGTATTGTTCCGCCGGTTTTATCCATCTCGGCTGCATTTCGACGAAGTCGATCCATGTTTTCTTTACTGTAAAAAGGATCGGCTGTGATTTCAAAGGGTATTCTCTGTTCGTGCGTAACCTTTGTGGCAAACATAGTGTACGCAGCAGACACGGTGAGGCCCATTTTTCTACATGTATTTTCCATTTCCTGTTTTAATTCCTCATCCATTCTAAAACTTACCATTGCTTGTGCCATAACAAAAGCCTCCTTATAATCGTAGTTCTGTTTAGATTATAACATGGACGTATGACAAATGCAAACAAATGACATCAAATGAAAACATGGTTTAAAATCTCTCCTAGAACAAAAAATGTGATAATGGGTATACCGTCGCTTTTTGTATTCGGAGGACGGGGCCTGACGATCTCAAAAAACAGACCGAGACAGCAACCCCACAGAAGAGCCTCTGCAGTGTCAAAGAAGCCTAAGACAAGAACTGAAAGTGAAATGATCTTTACATCGGCTCCTCCGAATCCTCTCCCGTGCGTTAAAAGATAGACCGAGAAAAGAAGCAGAAAGCAGAATACTGCTCCGATCACTCTCATAAGGAAGAAACCGGGGTCAGGATCAAAAGAACCGGCGACCGCAAAGAAGAAGCATGTATGTGCCATGTGCTCCGGTATGCTTCTTTCTCGGAGGTCAGATACAGCCGCCGATACAAGAAGAGCGAGAAAATAAAAAGCCGCAATATCGGAGAATCGGGAAAGAGAGTAGCATAACGAACTCATAGAAACGAACCTCGTGAAACCTTGAAAAGGTTAAAAAGTGAAAAACTAAACACAAACAGACCCAAGCGAAGAGTATTAATGGTATTGATCAAAAGGTGGCGTAAAAAACGAACACAAAAAGAAAAAAACAATTGACGACTTGATAAATACGTGGTAATATGGATGATGCACATTTGTCCAAACAAATGCCGCTTTGGATATATTATAGCACATTGGAGCGATAATGCAAAGCTTTTTCTAATAGTTTTTCAACAAAAGATGTAGGGTGTTCCCTTTTGAGAGAAAAAGGAGGACGTCCTATAGATTTTGCGCGAAAATTCGAAGAAAAACAGTCTTTTGTCTTATGAAAGACGGTCGCAAAAATGATGATAATTGCTTGGGCAATTGAAAATAAATAATGAGGTGACGTCAATGATCGAAAAAAACCGAATACGTCCCGTTAAGCTGGGTAAGGGCGTAAGAATGAGCTATTCGAAACAGAAGGAAGTTCTCGAAATGCCCAACCTCATCGAGGTCCAGAAGAGGTCATACCGCTGGTTCCTTGAAGAAGGTCTTAAGGAGGCGTTCCAGGATATCTCCCCCATCGAGGATTACAACGGACATTTAAGCCTTGAATTCATCGACTTCCAGCTCTGTGAGAATGATGTCAAGTATTCCATAGAGGAATGTAAGGAAAGAGATGCGACATACGCGGCACCTTTGAAAGTAAAAGTAAGACTTCATAATAAAGAAGACGAGGATGTCATCAAGGATCACGAGATCTTTATGGGTGACTTCCCGCTTATGACTGAGACCGGTACTTTTGTTATCAACGGAGCTGAGCGTGTCATTGTCAGCCAGCTCGTTCGTTCTCCCGGTATCTACTACGAGATTACACACGATAAGCTCGGTAAGAAGCTCTACGCATGCACCGTGATCCCCAGCCGTGGCGCATGGCTTGAGTATGAGACCGACAGCAACGACATTTTCTATGTAAGAGTTGACCGTAACCGTAAGGTTCCGATCACTGTATTTCTGCGCGCTCTCGGACTTGGTACAAAGCAGTCCATCATCGACATGTTCGGTGAGGAGCCCAAGATCCAGCAGTCCTTTATGAAGGATCCTTCTGAGAGCGACACCTACGAAGCAGGTATCAAAGAGCTTTACAAGAAGCTCCGTCCCGGTGAGCCCGTGTCTGTTGAGAGTGCTGAGTCACTCATCCACAGCATGTTCTTTGATGCAAGAAGGTACGACCTTGCCAAGGTTGGACGTTACAAGTTCAACAAGAAGCTTCATCTCCACAACCGCGTAGTGGGCTTCGTGCTCGCTGAGGATGTTATGGATCCTTCGACAGGTGAGATCATTGCCGAGGCAGGCACTAAGATCACGACCGAGATCGCAGACAAGATTCAGAACGCCGGCGTGTTCTCGATCCTTATCCAGGCAGAGGAGCACAATGTTAAGGTGCTTTCGAACCTCATGGTCGATATCGCCGAGCATGTTCCGTTCAAGATGACCGCAGAGCTGCGCGAGAAGCTCGGCATCACCGAGAACGTTTATTACCCCGCACTTATGGAGCTCCTTGAGACCTATAAGGACGAGGAAGAGCTCAAGGATCAGATCAGACGCCATGTTACGGATCTTATCCCCAAGCACATCACCAAGGAAGACATCTTCGCTTCCGTAAGCTACAATATCCATCTTGAGTACGGTGTAGGTAACAAGGACGACATCGACCACCTCGGAAACAGACGTATCCGTGCGGTAGGTGAGCTCCTTCAGAACCAGTACCGTATCGGTCTTGCTCGTATGGAGAGGACCGTTCGTGAGAGGATGACGACCCAGGACCTTGACGGCGTATCCCCTCAGTCCCTCATAAACATTAAGCCCGTGACCGCAGCCGTTAAGGAGTTCTTCGGAAGCTCGCAGCTGTCACAGTTCATGGACCAGCACAACCCTCTCGGTGAGCTTGCACATAAGCGTCGTCTTTCGGCACTCGGCCCCGGCGGTCTTTCGCGTGACCGTGCCGGATTCGAAGTTCGAGACGTTCACTATACTCACTACGGCCGTATGTGTCCCATCGAGACACCCGAAGGTCCCAACATCGGTCTTATCAACTCGCTTGCATCCTACGCAAGGATCAACGAGTACGGATTTATCGAGGCTCCTTTCAGGATCGTTGACAAGAAGGATCCCGAGAATCCCAAGGTTACAGACGAGGTTATCTACCTCACAGCCGACGAAGAGGACAAGTACATCGTTGCACAGGCTAACGAGCCTCTCGATGAGAAGGGCCATTTCGTTAACAACAACATTTCCGGTCGTTACAAGGACGAGACTTCTCAGTTCCTCAAGTCCAAGATCGACCTGATGGACGTATCCCCGAGGATGGTATTCTCGGTTGCAACAGCCCTTATCCCGTTCCTTGAGAACGACGATGCTAACCGTGCCCTCATGGGTTCGAACATGCAGCGTCAGGCAGTTCCGCTTCTTAAGCCTCAGGCACCCGTTGTCGGAACAGGTATGGAGCTTAAGACCGCCATCGACTCGGGCGTCTGCGTGATCGCAGAGGAAGACGGAACGGTTGAGAAGGCTACGGCGAACCTCATCCGCATCCGCAACGAGCAGGGTACGATCCGCGATTACAATCTTCTTAAGTTCACAAGAAGTAACCAGGGTACCTGCATCAACCAGAGACCTATCGTCAACAAGGGCGAGAAGGTCACCAAGGGACAGGTTATCGCAGACGGTCCTTCGACACACGAAGGCGAGCTTGCACTCGGAACCAACCCTCTCATCGGTTTCATGACCTGGGAAGGTTACAACTACGAGGATGCCGTTCTCCTTTCGGAGAGACTTGTTAAAGAAGATGTTTACACATCTGTTCATATCGAAGAGTACGAGGCAGAGGCCCGTGACACCAAGCTCGGACCTGAGGAGATCACACGCGACGTTCCCGGTGTCGGTGACGACGCTCTTAAGGATCTCGACGAGCGCGGAATCATCCGTGTCGGTGCTGAGGTCCGTGCCGGTGATATCCTCGTCGGAAAGGTTACTCCTAAGGGCGAGACAGAGCTCACGGCAGAGGAGAGACTCCTCCGTGCGATCTTCGGTGAGAAGGCCCGTGAAGTACGTGATACTTCCCTCAGGGTTCCTCACGGTGAGTTCGGTATCATCGTTGATGCCAAGGTATTCACACGTGCCGCAGGCGACGAGCTTCCGCCCGGAGTCAACGAAAGCGTGCGCGTTTATATAGCACAGAAGAGAAAGATCCAGGTCGGCGACAAGATGGCAGGCCGTCACGGAAACAAGGGTGTCGTTTCACGTGTGCTCCCCGTAGAAGACATGCCTTTCCTGCCTAACGGACGTCCGCTTGATATCGTGCTTAATCCCCTCGGTGTGCCTTCGCGTATGAATATCGGTCAGGTCCTTGAGATCCACCTTTCACTCGCAGCCAAGGTACTCGGATTTAACATCGCAACACCCGTCTTCGACGGCGCGAACGAGTTCGACATCATGGATACACTCGAGATGGCTAATGATTATGTCAACACGCCCATCGAGGAATTCAAGAAGAAATACAGCAAGGTTCTTGACAAGGAGATCATGAACTACCTTATCGAGAATCAGGATTACAGGAAGGAATGGGAAGGCGTTCCGATCAACCGCGACGGTAAGGTCCGCCTCAGAGACGGACGTACCGGAGAGTACTTCGACGGTGCAGTCACGATCGGATTCATGCACTACCTGAAGCTCCACCATCTGGTAGACGACAAGATCCACGCACGTTCGACCGGTCCTTACTCACTCGTTACACAGCAGCCTCTGGGCGGCAAGGCTCAGTTCGGTGGACAGCGTTTCGGTGAGATGGAGGTTTGGGCTCTTGAGGCATACGGTGCAGCTCACGTGCTCCAGGAGATCCTGACAGTCAAGTCCGATGATGTTACCGGTCGTGTTAAGACCTACGAAGCCATCATAAAGGGTGACAACATCAGCGAGCCCGGTATTCCCGAGTCGTTCAAGGTGCTCCTCAAAGAGCTCCAGTCGCTCGCTCTCGATGTTACCGTCCTCGACGAGAACGGCAACGAGGTCAAGCTTGCAGAGTCTGTTGATTACAGCATGGACAATGCAAACAACGCTTGGAGCGAAGGCAATGACTACAACAACGGTCTTGAAGGCAATGTTGAAGATTCAGGCTTCTCTACCGTAGAGGGTGAGGAGATCGACGAGTATTACGAAGACGATTTCGGATCAGACAGTGAATTCGACAGCTACAGCGAGGATTCGTACACATTTGATGATCCCTCAGACTCGAACGAATAACAGATAAAGGAGCATAACGATGGATAATTCATATATCAGGTCAGAGAACTATCCCAAAGAGATAAACTATGACGCGATTCGCATCAGGCTCGCGTCACCCGAGAAGATCCGCGAATGGTCCAGAGCAGAGGTTAAGAAGCCCGAAACCATCAACTACCGTACCTTGAAACCTGAGAAGGACGGTCTCTTCTGCGAGAAGATCTTCGGACCCAGCAAGGACTGGGAGTGTCACTGCGGAAAGTACAAGAAGATCCGCTTCAAGGGCATCGTTTGTGATCGATGCGGTGTTGAAGTTACAAAGTCATCGGTACGTCGTGAGCGTATGGGTCACATCACTCTTGCTGCTCCCGTATCGCATATCTGGTATTTTAAGGGTATCCCCAGCCGTATGGGTCTCATGCTCGACCTCTCTCCGAGAGTACTTGAGAAGATCCTCTACTTTGCGGCATATATCGTACTCGATCCCGGAAATACCAAGCTGACATATAAGCAGATCCTTACCGAGAAAGAGTATCTTGACGAGCTCGAGAAGTATCCCGCAGGATCCTTCCGTGTCGGCATGGGTGCTGAGGCAGTCAAGGAGCTCCTTCAGGCTATCGACCTTGAAGCAGAGTCGGCAACCCTTAAGGATGAACTCAAGAATTCAACAGGCCAGAAGCGCGCAAGGATCATCAAGAGACTTGAGGTCGTTGAGGCATTCAGAGAGTCCGGCAACCGTCCGGAGTGGATGATCCTTGAGAACATCCCCGTACTTCCTCCCGATCTGCGCCCCATGGTACAGCTCGACGGCGGAAGATTCGCTACATCCGATATGAACGACCTTTACAGGCGTATTATTAACCGTAACAATCGTCTTCGCAGACTCCTTGAGCTCGGTGCACCCGATATCATCGTTCGTAACGAGAAGCGTATGCTTCAGGAAGCTGTAGACGCCCTTATCGATAACGGCAGACGCGGTCGTTCCGTAACAGGCCCCGGCAACCGTCCTCTTAAGTCGCTTTCCGACATGCTTAAAGGAAAGCAGGGACGTTTCCGTCAGAACCTCCTCGGAAAGCGTGTTGACTACTCAGGTCGTTCCGTTATCGTCGTAGGTCCCGAGCTTAAGATCTACCAGTGCGGTCTCCCCAAGGAGATGGCGATCGAGCTTTTCAAGCCCTTCGTTATGAAAGAGCTTGTTGAGAGACAGATAGCTAACAACATCAGACAGGCAAAGAAGATGGTCGAGCGTCTCGACCGCGAGGTTTGGGACGTGCTTGAGGATGTTATTCATGAGCATCCCGTTATGCTGAACCGTGCTCCTACACTTCACAGACTCGGTATTCAGGCATTTGAGCCCATCCTTGTCGAAGGTAAGGCGATCAAGCTTCATCCCCTCGTATGTACGGCCTTCAATGCCGACTTCGACGGTGACCAGATGGCTGTGCATCTTCCTCTTTCGGTTGAAGCACAGGCAGAGGCAAGATTCCTCATGCTTTCGCCCAACAACCTTTTGAAGCCTTCAGACGGTGGTCCCGTTGCCGTTCCTTCACAGGATATGGTACTCGGTATCTACTATCTGACCATTCATAAATATGCGGATTACCTTACAGATCCCGCACATGCAAGCGAGAAGGACAGCTTTATAGCTGAGTTTGAGAGCCCCGAAGAGGCAGTTGCCGCTTATCAGGACTACCAGACAAAGAAGAGCAAGGCAGTTCTCAAGGCAAAAGACGAAGCAGCCGCTGAGAAGGCAGTTGCAGCGATCAAGACTCAGGCTCTCGAGTTTGATTCGATCGTTAAGGTCTGTGTTGATCCCGAGCGTGACAGAAGGGTCGTCTGCCGTATGGTAGACCTTCTCGGCAGAAAGTTCTACTCGATGGACAATGCACTTCTTGCTTATGAGAACGGTGAGATCACACTTCACCAGTATATCTACGTTAAGCGTGAAGGCGTATTTAAGGATGCTGACGGAACAGAGCGCAAGATCTCCAAGTTCCTCTTCACCACACTCGGAAGATTTATCTTCAACGAGGCCATTCCTCAGGATCTCGGTATCGTTGACAGAACCGATCCCGAGCACTTCCTCGATCTCGAGGTTGATTACCTCGTTAAGAAGAAGGAGCTTAAGGGCATCCTTGAGAAGTGTATCAATACACATGGCGCAACAATGACTGCAGAGACACTTGATGCCATCAAGGCTCTCGGATACAAGTATTCGACAAGGGCAGCCATGACAGTTTCCATTTCGGACATGACCGTTCCTCCGGAAAAGAAGAAGATCATTGCCGATGCGGAAGCAACAGTCGACGTCATCAGCAAGAAGTTCCGTCGCGGACTCCTTACCGATGAAGAGCGTTACAAGACAGTTATCGATACCTGGAAGGTTGCGGATGATCAGATCACCAAGAAGCTGATGGCAGGTCTCGATAAGTTCAATAACATTTACATGATGGCTGACTCCGGTGCCCGTGGTTCCGATAAGCAGATCAAGCAGCTTGCCGGTATGCGTGGACTTATGGCAGATACATCAGGTAAGACCATCGAGCTCCCCATCAAGGCTAACTTCCGTGAAGGTCTTGACGTACTCGAGTACTTCATCTCCGCGCACGGCGCACGTAAAGGTCTCTCCGATACGGCTCTTCGTACAGCCGACTCGGGTTACCTCACCAGACGTCTTGTCGACGTTTCACAGGAGCTCATCATCCGTGAGGATGACTGCTGCGCTGAGGGTGAAGAGATCGTCGGAATGGAAGTTAAGGCATTCGCAGACGGAAAGGAAGTTATTGAGTCGCTCCAGGAGCGTATCACAGGCCGTTTTGCTTGTGACGATATCTATGATGATAACGGTGAGATCATCGTTAAGAAGAATCACATGATCACACCCAAGCGTGCCGCAGCAATCTGCGCCACAAAGGCTGTTAAGGACAAGGGCTTCGATGCCAAGATCAAGATCCGTACAGTCCTTACATGTAAGTCGCATCTCGGAATCTGTGCTAAGTGCTACGGTGCAAACATGGCTTCCGGCGAGCCCGTTCAGGTCGGCGAGGCAGTCGGTATCATCGCTGCTCAGTCAATCGGTGAGCCCGGTACACAGCTTACGATGCGTACGTTCCATACGGGTGGTGTTGCCGGTGACGATATCACTCAGGGTCTTCCCCGTGTCGAGGAGCTTTTCGAGGCACGTAAGCCCAAGGGACTCGCTATCATCGCAGAGTTCGGCGGAACGGTACAGATCAAAGATACAAAGAAGAAGCGTGAGATCACGATCGTTTCTAACGACGAGGAGAATCCCGACTCCAAGACCTACCTTATCCCTTACGGATCAAGGATCAAGGTTATGGACGGACAGATCATCGAGGCGGGCGACGAGCTCACCGAGGGTTCGGTTAATCCTCATGACATCCTGAAGATCAAGGGTATCAGAGCCGTACAGGATTACATGATCCAGGAAGTACAGCGCGTTTACAGACTCCAGGGTGTTGAGATCAACGACAAGCATATCGAGGTTATCGTTCGTCAGATGCTTAAGAAAGTCCGCATCGAAGACAACGGTGACACAAACCTCCTGCCCGGCAGCATGGTAGATATCCTTGAATACAACGACATCAACGAGAAGATGAAGGCTGAGGGCAAGGAGCCCGCAGACGGCAAGCAGGTTATGCTCGGTATCACCAAGGCAGCACTTGCTACCAATTCCTTCCTCTCCGCAGCATCCTTCCAGGAGACCACCAAGGTTCTCACGGAAGCAGCAAGCCGCGGTAAGGTCGATCCCCTCATCGGTCTCAAGGAGAACGTCATCATCGGTAAGCTTATTCCTGCCGGAACCGGCATGAAGATCTACCGCAATGTCAGCCTCAGCACAGATACTCTTGAGGATGACGTTTATGACGACTACTACGAGGAGTACCCTGAAGGTGAAGTTTACTACGAAGAGGATCAGGGCGAGTATTACGAGGATGATTCAAGTGATTTCCAGGATGAAGGAGAGTACTTTGAGGATTCCGAGTCTGAGGATGTTGGACCCGAAGATGCAGAATAATGTCTTTCTCGTAAGAGGTTAAGATGATCACAGGCCTCGGCAAAGCGATTTGCCGGGGCCTGTTGTGTTAAGTGTTATATATTCGAGCGGACTTGTACGCAAGATGTCTCGCTCAGCTTTTCTGTTGCATACTTTTACGCAAGATGTCCGGTTTACTCAGTCATCTTAATGTATTTACAGCTCCTTGGAACGCTCGGTAGCTGCAACAACTGCGTCCATAACAGTTGAGCGGAATGCGCCGTCTTCGAGCGCCTTGACGCCCATGATGGTAGTTCCGGCGGGTGAGGTGACCATGTCCTTGAGTTCGCCGGGATGCTTGCCTGTCTCCATCATAAGCTTTGCACTTCCGTAAACAGCGCCGGCTGCGAACTCATATGCCATCGCACGGGGCATTCCTTCAAGGACAGCTGCGTCAGCCATCGCCTCTATAAACATAAATACGAAAGCGGGCGAACTGCCGGACACGCCTGTGACGGTGTCCATAAGCGTTTCGGGCACAACGATTGCCTTTCCGAAGCTCTCAATGATCTTGAGTGCGCCCGCAAGCTCTTTCTTGGTAACCTTGGGAAGCGGTGAAACGCCTGTGGTTGCGGCGCCGACGAGTGCAGCCGTGTTGGGCATGCAGCGGATGATCTTTTTGCTGCCCTTGATCACGCCTGAGAGATAATCAAGTGTCTTGCCCGCAACGATCGAGATGATGACCTGATCCGAGGAGAAGCCTGAAACTTCCTTGAGAGCGCTCTCGAGGAACTGAGGCTTCACCGCGAGCACGATCTGCCCGCAGACCTTAACGAGTGAATCGTTGTCGGGAGCGATCGTGATCCCGAACTCCTTCTTCCTCTTCGCGCACATCTCCTCGCTCACATCAAATCCGACGATGTCGGAGGGTGTGGTTCCGTCCTTTATAAGGCCGCCGATCATTGCGCCGGCCATGTTTCCGAGTCCTATAAAACCGATCTTCATAATTTTATGTCTTCCTTTCCGAATGATGTACGATACATATTATAACATATTAAGTTTTTGCTTCAGGGCATCCTGCAAAACCTGAGAAAAATTAATGCCATTAGCGATGGCAGCCTGATTGAGCCATTGAGGTATAGACAGAGTCTTTTTTACCGCAACGTTGCTTAATGTTTGTCGGTAAATGGCAGTATCCGCATTGATAAGAGAAGCAAAACGGTTCCCTTCTAATGAAAGGGACTGGATCGGAGAGGGCTCGGGGATGTCCTGTTTTTCATCCTCGAGTTCTACGAGAAAAAGAGAGAGCGCGTCTTTGGCCATACTAAGGCTTTCTTCGAGTGAATCTCCACAAGTGCAGCATCCGGGTAAGTCAGGAAATTCAACTGAATAACCGGAATCCTCCGGAGAGAATACAGCAGGATATATGTACTTCATGGTAACTCCTTTCTGCAGTTGTTATTTTATTCCGGCTTGCTTGTATATGCTGTTTGCAGTTCCGGTTTTTACTTCTTGGCTTTTGTGCCTTGGAATGGTGAATTTTGCCCCTGTTTTAGGATTAAACCAAATCTCATGGTTACTTCCCTCACGCAAGAGGTAGCAGTTTGTTTCCTTTTTTATTTTTTTGATTATCTCTGCTACAGTAGACATAGGCACATCCTCCAAGACAATTATATACGTATAATATACGTATGTCAATATTTGAATACTTGCATGTGGTACTTTACCACAGTGGGTTTGTGTGCTATAATACTGCGTGTTTCGGCATGAAACTATCGTATTTTATGAAAGGATGGCATAATATGAGTTTAGTTACCACCACTGAGATGTTTAAAAAAGCCTACAACGGCGGCTATGCCGTAGGCGCATTCAATGTTAACAACATGGAGATCGTTCAGGGTATCACAGAAGCAGCAGGCGAGCTTAAGAGCCCCGTTATCCTTCAGGTTTCCAAGGGTGCACGTGCATACGCAAACCACACATATCTTGTTAAGTTAGTAGAAGCTGCAGTTGCAGAGAATCCTGATATCCCGATCGCTCTTCACCTTGATCACGGTGATACATTCGAGCTTTGCAAGAGCTGTATCGACGGTGGATTCACATCAGTCATGATCGACGCTTCTTCGAAGCCCTACGAGGAGAACGTAGCACTCACAAAGCAGGTTGTTGAGTACGCTCACGCTCACGGCGTAGTTGTAGAGGCAGAGCTTGGTACTCTTGCAGGTATCGAGGACGAAGTTGTTGTTGAGGCAGGTCACGAGAGCTACACACGTCCCGAAGAAGTTGAGGATTTCGTATCCAAGACAGGTTGTGATTCACTTGCAATCGCTATCGGAACATCACACGGTGCATACAAGTTCACAGCTGCTCAGTGCACAAGAAACGCTGACGGTGTACTTGTTCCCCCGCCCCTTCGTTTCGACGTACTCGAGGAGTGCATCAAGAGACTTCCCGGCTTCCCTATCGTTCTTCATGGATCGTCTTCAGTTCCTCAGGAATTCGTTAAGATGGTTAACCAGTATGGCGGCAACATGCCCGATGCAGTAGGTATCCCCGAGGAGCAGCTTCGTAAGGCAGCTCAGCTCGCAGTCTGCAAGATCAACATCGACTCCGATATCCGTCTTGCTATGACAGGTACCATCAGAAAGTACTTCGCAGAGCATCCCGATCACTTCGATCCTCGTCAGTACCTTAAGCCCGCTCGTCAGGCAGTTAAGGACATGGTTGCTCACAAGATCAAGAACGTTCTCGGTTCTGACGGCAAGGCTTGATCCCAAAGCGAAACTAAGAGCATCATATTAAGATATTCGAGTCCCGGGTGATGATTCATCCGGGACTTTTTATCGATTGTTCTCATAGACAAATTATGATATAATATACATATATCGCAC
>JAEEQC010000038.1 GCA_016285135.1 Lachnospiraceae bacterium | reverse complement strand
ACTTCGCGCAGCCGATATCTTCGCGCTTCTTATCCCGGGACTGACCGAGGGAGCGATGTACAAGTACGAGATCAAAGCGCAGAGCGGACTCACCTACCTCAAGGCTGACCCTTATGCTAATGCCACGGAGATGAGACCCGGAAATGCATCCATTGTCACTACTCTCGACTACGAGTGGAAAGACGGCGAGTACATGGATGCCAGGAAGAAGCTCGACATCACAAAGAGTCCCATGTCGATCTACGAGGTTCATCTCGGATCATGGATGAGAAAGGGAGACGGCGACAACGACTTTTATTCATATGCGGAGACAGCCGTACTGCTTTCCAAGTATGTTAAGAAGATGGGCTACACCCATATAGAGCTTCTGCCCGTTATGGAGCATCCGTTTGACGGATCGTGGGGCTATCAGGTGACAGGTTATTTCGCACCCACCTCAAGATACGGCACACCGAAGGACTTTATGTCGTTCGTCGATCATATGCACAACGAAGGGATCGGAGTTATCCTTGACTGGGTACCCGCTCACTTCCCCAGAGACGCTTTCGCACTTGCGGGATTTGACGGGACATGCCTCTACGAGCATCCCGACAGGAGACTCGGTGAGCATCCCGACTGGGGTACACTGATATTTGATTTCGGACGTCCCGAGGTTTCGAACTTCCTGATCGCGAGCGTTCTGTTCTGGACAGAGAAGTACCACGCCGACGGCATCAGGATGGATGCGGTTGCATCGATGCTCTACCTCGACTACGGACGCAAGGACGGGGAGTGGCTCCCCAACAGGTACGGCGGCAAGGAGAACCTTGAAGCGATCGAGCTTTTGAAGCACCTTAATTCGATCTTCCACAAGAAGAACAACGGAGCACTCATCATAGCCGAAGAGTCTACGGCATGGCCGAATGTTACGAAGCCCGTCGAGGAAGGCGGACTCGGATTCGACCTCAAGTGGAACATGGGCTGGATGAATGACTTCACATCATATATGCGTCAGGATCCTCTTTTCAGAAAGGGATGCCACGGACAGCTGACATTCAGCATGATGTACGCATACAGTGAGGACTTCGTACTTGTCCTCTCTCATGACGAGGTGGTACACGGCAAGGGATCCATGATCAACAAGATGCCCGGAGAGATCTCCGATAAGTTCGCGAATCTGCGTGCGGCATACGGCTTCATGATGGGTCACCCCGGAAAGAAGCTCCTGTTCATGGGACAGGAATTCGGCCAGATCAGAGAGTGGGCCGAGAACAGAAGCCTTGACTGGGATCTGCTCGACGAGCCGCTTCATTCGAAACTTTCGGATTATGTGGCGACGCTCAACAAGATGTATCGCGACATGCCGGCATTTACCGAACTCGATTGCGATCCCGACGGATTTAAGTGGCTGGGTTGCCTGGATGCGGATCACAGCATCGTCAGCTTCATCAGAAAGACACGTAAACAGGAAGAAACACTGCTCTTTGCCTTCAATTTCACTCCGGTGGAATACAACGACTACAGGCAGGCTGTTCCTTTCCCGGGTACATACAAAGAGATACTTTCGAGCGATGCGGTCAAGTACGGTGGAACGGGTCATGTGAACGTAAGGACCAAGACCTCAGAGCCGGTTGAAAAGGACGGCTGGCAGGATTCGATAGTTATCAAGCTTCCGCCTCTCGGAATGACGGTGTTCACCTGCACTCCCGCAGGAGAAAAAAAGTCGACCAAGAATGCAGCAAAGCCGGCCAAGACAGAGAAAAAGTCTGAAAAGGCAGCAAAACAGGTAAAGGCTGAGAAGCCGACTGAAAAGAAAGCAAAAACTGCAAAGGCTGAGAAAGAAGCGAAGGCAGAGAAGAAAACCGAAAAGCCGGTAAAAACGGCCAAGGCGGAGAAAACCGAAAAGACAGTGAAAACCGCCGTGGTGGAGAAACCGGCAGAAAAAAAGGTTAAAACATCCAAGCCGGCGGTTACGAAAGCGGTTAAGAAGGAAAAGTCGGAAAGGCCTGCCACCGAGCCCAAGATAAAGGCAAAAAAGGGAGAAACCGATAAAAAGAAAGCTTCCGAAAAACCGGAAGGGAATGTAAAAAAGAAAGCTTCCAAAAAACGATAGGAAAAGAAAACCCGGGCCAATAAACAGGGTGATGGGTCCGGTAAGTAATACAGTAACGGCGTATAAGGGGATAGGAAAAAGTAATACATTAATTGATGATTGTTCTGTTATGTTCGCAATCACACTAAAACCCGCATCAGCGGGTTGAGGGTGGCCACTCTGGGGGGGCGTGAAATGAGGAATGTTGGAATAATTGTTGAGGAAGGAATCTGCACCGGATGTTGCGAATGCCTAGGAGCATGTGATCGCAACAGTATCCTGATGATCTACAGTATCGAGCTGGGTCATCCGGTTCCCTGTGTTTCACAGGACTGCTGTGAGTGCGGAGAATGCATTAAGGTCTGCGAGAGCAGAGAAGTGATCAAGGCGCAGATAATGTAACTTGAGAGAGCATCCCCTGACCCGCGAGAGCGGTTCGTGGGATGCTTTTGTGTTTTTTGAGAATCTGTGAATAAACTTTTTGTTTTACGTATCTGTCAAGGTGTAATATAATGATGTATGAGGCATCCGGATCGAAGGTCGGTTCGGAGAATCGTTCATGTCGGCTTTGACGGTTTCCGGATTCGCCAACATCATTACCATTGAGTGAGCCGTCTTATGCGGCTCTGAATGGGGGGGTATTATGGTCAAAGCAAGATTTGATGCGGAGGTACCGAACCTTCCGCAGGTGATCGATTTTGTGAACGAAGCGCTTTCGGGAGACGGTTGGGATCAGGAAACACTTGCGGTCATGGATGTGGCTGTTGAGGAGATCTTTGTCAATATTGCTTCCTACGCATATGCGACGCTGCCGGGTGCCGAAAAATTTGCGGACATCACAGTCGATCTTGATGATGAAGGAGTTACCGTCATCTTGGAAGATGCGGGTGTCGAGTACAATCCTCTCCTCAGAGAGGATCCCGACGTGACCCTTCCGGCGAAGGACAGGTCGATCGGAGGACTCGGTATCTACATGGTCAAGATGAGCATGGATAAGGTCGAATATGAGAGAAAAGACGGCAGGAACGTCTTTACGATCCGCAAGGTTAAGCCTGCTGCGAAAGGCTGACAATCCGTTGAAGAACCGGGCCGTCAAGAGGCGTCGCGACGATGCACCCGAGGATGACCGGATCAAGTGTGAGCAAAAGGTCTGGCACTACATAAATGAGGGTCAAGGTGGTTATAAGAACGTATTGTATCCCGATCTTGAAGTGGCACATGATATCTGTCGCGACAAGATGCGGGCTTTTTCGGCTAAAGCGGAGAACGCGGCCGGATCCGGGGATGACGAAAAGGCACAGGAAGAGGGACAGGATGAAGACCTCTCGGATGACTAAACCGGGAATTCGGGATGGATGTTTTTAACCAAGAACCCGGGACGGGGATCTAAGGAATATATGAAATCAAAAGAGGGGGCTGAAGGATATGAATGTAAATAAACTCTTTAAGATAGTTGCGGGGCTCTTTATATGCACTGCGTTGCTTGCACTCATTTTTGCGGCGATAGCGCTGATCACCGACAGTAAGAGCGACTCGGAGAATGATCCCGGCAAACGGGCGGAAGTCGTTGAAAAGCAGGAAAAGGATGCCGGGGACGTTCAGGACGAGGCTCTCGGCGGTGACACCAAGGCTTCCGACAAAGCTTCTGAAAAGCCCGACGCTTCGAAGGAGAAAAATGACAGTACGCAGGGCAAAACCGGCGGCATGACGGATGGAACCGACATCGCTTCGGAAGGGCAAGATGCCGGGACAGTGCCGACAGACGATACAGACGTTACGGAAACAACACCCGCGGGAACCGGTACGACCGAGACAGAGGGCACACCGGCTGAGATCCCTACGAGTACTGCTGAGGGACTCCCGATAGGACAGAGTGTTCCGAAGGAGAACCTTAAGTTCGACGGCACAGAGACTCATTTCGTGCTTCAGAATATCAACTATCAGGTGAATGTCCGCAAGGAAGCAAGCAAGACTTCCGACAAGGTCGGTGAGCTTCTTAAGGGCGCTTACGGTATCGTCCTCGAAAAGGGCGAAGAGTTCTCGCTTGTTCAGTGCGGTGACCTGACCGGCTACATCCTCAACACCTACCTTATGACGGGCAGGGGCGCTGACGAGCAGATACAGGGAACGAGCACGCGCAAGGTCAGGATTGACAGAGCGGTGTTCATACGTGACGATGCAAACATGGAATCCAACAAGCTAGGTACCGCCTCGGAAGGTGCTGAGTATTCCTTCGATCCTTCGGCTCCCGAGGTTCACGGATGGGTCGCTATCGTGTATGAGGACGCTCCCAAGGCATATGTGTCGGCTGCGTTCTGTACTGTAGAGTAATTGATGATGTTTTCAGGAGGTGGCCCACCCGGGGACGGGGGTTGTGGTGACCCACCTGGGGACGGGGGTGGGTGGACCATTGGGGTTCATGGTCCACAACCCCCGTCCCCAGGGGACCACCCCTCGACCACATATCCCTCAGTTAAATCTTGACACCGCTACGGTGTAAATGTCTTCTATCAGGCGGATTCCGCCTGCGTACCCTGCGTAAAAGCTGTCAAACACAACCTTGTCCTGCACGGGCCACGAGATGTTGATGAAGTTGCCCTTCAGGCTCTCTGTCACTTCTTTCTCGTAGTAGCCGCCGAGCACGAGCGGGTAACCGTGATAATCGTGGTTCTTGATCTCCTCGTGAATCTTGAAGCCGTCGGTCTCGAACGAAACCTCCGCTTCGATACCGAAATTGAGCTTCTTGAACTCTTCTGTGATCGAGTCGCGGTAATTCTTCGGGGTGTCGTCCACAACAAACTGCTTTGCGGGGATGAGCCCGAGATCGTTGACGAGGAACTTCGTGATCGCGAGCGAGTACTGCGCATCCGCAACGACCGTGAACTGCTTGTTGATGACGCGGTTCTCGAGGAACAGATCGGCATATCTGCCTATGAGGTAATAGTAGTAGTCCTCATGCTCCTTAATGACCGCCTCGACCTTCTCTTCCGCCACTCCGGCGAACTTGCCGACCTCGCGCAGGAACTTGCTCGTCTCCGTCGCTCCGATCGGGAGATTCGGGTAATGAAGGTAAGGAGTCCCGAACTTCCTCTCCATCTTCTTCACGTTTCCGAGTCCGACCCAGGGTGAAACAAGAAGGTTAAACTCCGCCTCCGGGATCCTGTTGATATTGTCGATCCCACGCTTATACCCAAAGATCGTGTTGGGCGTGAGTCCAAGCTCAGAAATGAGCTTCTCGAGCTCCCTGAGGTTTCCGAGCCAGAAAAGATCCTGGTAAGGAACGTCGGCCCAAATGTTTATAAGCCCCTTCTGTTTCTTGTCCGTCTTCTTCAGGTACTGATCGACGATGGCGTCGATAACCTGCTCGTGACCCTTATAGTTGTTGCCCTTGAAGCCGGCTGTCGGCGCATATACGACAGGCTTTTCGGCGTCCTCATATCTCGAGACCACTTCGCCGGAATCATCACCCACGATCTCGGGTATGCAGCCCGTAAGGACCACATAAAGATCCGCGTCGATGACCTTGAGCGCATTCTCAATGGTCGAATCAAGCTTCTTTACACCGCCGAAAACAACGTCCTTTTCATTGATACTTGTACAGGGGAAGATGTTGGGTGAAAAGTATCCCGAGCTCCCCGTTGATTCCGAAAGTTTCTGCGCGCAGCCGGGCCCCGAGTGAAGTATCGGGAGCGCCCTGTCGATTGCCTGCACTGTCTGCATAGCGCCGAGCGCGCATTTATATCTCTGTTTATCAAGTAACTTAGCCATAATTTATATATCCTCTCACTTCTTAACCGGAACTTCCTCCGCCTGCAGGAACTTATCTACGTTCTGCTTATACCACCAGTCGGTGTAGGGAAGCTTCGAGCGCTTCGCGAGGTTCTCCTCAAAGCTCCTGTTTTCGATGGCGTCGAGTACTGTCTTTGCGAACTCGAGCGTATGCTTATAACCGAAGATCATATATTCGTCTGCGACGTATATAGCGGGCGTTCCGTTCTTGATCGCCCATACCGTCGAACCCGGATGACGGGACAGATACATGTCGGGCTTATATTTATGCAGAACGTTCATAACCTCGAAATTCTGCTGATCAGCAACGCTCGCCTCAAAGTCGATATCGTTGTCGAGAAGATATTTCATGGACGGAGGAACATCTCCGTTCTCATATTTCTTGTCATAGTGCCATGCGAGCGCCCAGACAACCTTGATCCCCAGCTCGCTCAAAACGCGGGATACCTCGAATGTGTATCCGGGGCCCATGCCGATGACTGCCGTCTTGCCTTCGAGCTTCTTTTTTATCTCTTCGATCTGGGGCAGGTAGATCGCGCGCTGCTCTGCTATGTACTTCTCAATGGGCTCTGTCCTTCCGGTCACCTTTCCGATCTCCCGCAGCCACGTCTCAAAGCCCACGATACCGCACTGGTTGATGCTTCTGACGTAAGGAACTCCGTACTTCTCCTCGAGCGCGTTGCCGAGGTAGTTTCCGAGCGTGCCGCATATGCATGTGGTCGCAAGACTCTCAGAAAGATGTGAAAGCTCTTCAACCGTCGAGTTGCAGTAAAGGAACACGGGATCGAGGTCAAAGTTCTTAAACATCTCGATAATCTCGGGACGGGCACTCTCGAAGAAGTTCTTGAAGTTGATCTTGTTCGTCTTCACGCCTTCGCGGGGTGGTTGAACGATCGCCTGCAGCACCGCGTGATCCGAGATATCAAAACCGGTAGCCCAGATACGGGACTTGAAGCCTTCGCAGTGAACCGCAACTATCGGTACTCCGACCTCGTCACGGACCGAGTCAACGATACTGTCGATATCCTCACCGATGATACCCGTGGCACATGCGCTTGCAACAAAGATAGCTTTCGGTGAATATCTCTTGTTGACCTCGAGGATGACGTTCCTCAGTGCATTAGTCGATCCGAAGATGGTGTCATTTTCGTTCATGTCAGTTCCGACATAAACGGTGTCACTTGTAACACCGCGCTTCTTCGCCATTACTTTTGACATGTAATAGGCGCCTGCCGCTGCCACCGAGCATCCTGCAGGTCCGTGATGTATGAGTGCGATATCACGTATCCCGCAAAGCTGTCCGAGCGCACATGACGAAAGGCATGTGCTCGACTGCGAGAAGCATCTCGAGCAGCCCTTAAGGGTTCCGCATTCGCTCTTCGTCGCAAGGTCTTTTAGCGTTCCAACGTAGCCCGTGATTGAACCTATGCGGTTCTCGCGGGTGGCGACATTTGAATTCGTAAGATTTATAGACATTTGTAATTACCTCAATAGTGTAATTTGGTTACTGGAGATGGTCTGGGGGGGGACGGGGGTAGTGGACCACATTTTACGTCTCCGCGCCGAAGCGTTTTCTGAAAGCTCTGTCGAACGTCGGTACTTAGTGCCCGTCTCACAGGGCACTTATGTACCGCTACGTGAGACCGAGAGCGAGAGCGCCTTTCAGAAAATGGTTCGTGCAGGAGACTTGTAATATTTTTAGTAATCTACTTACTAGAATCCTACAGATTCCTCTACCTCAGGACGAATCTTCTGTAAGTCCTCGGAGAGGTATCTTTCTCCATTATCAGGCAGTAACGGCACGATAAGCTTTCCCTTGTTCTCCTCTTTCTGCGCGAGCTTGATCGCTACGGCGAGCGAAGCGCCGGCAGAAGCACCCACGAAGATTCCTTCGTACTTTGCAAGGAGATGGATGGCCCTTAAGGTCTCCGCATATGTGATAAAGTTGTACTCGTCCGTCAGCTCGTCGCTAAAATTGGTGGGAGCCATCGGAGTAAGGCCTTCGTCCGTGTGAACCTGGTGAATCCCGTGGAATCCGCCGTCCTCAACGCCCTTAACGATGGGGTTCTCAACGTCCTTCGGGTCAGGCTGCGTGATCACAACCTTGATGGCGGGATTCTTTTCCTTGAGGAACTTGCTCACGCCGTGTGTGGATCCGCCTGTGCCGACACCTCCGACGAAGATGTCGATCTTGCCGTCCGTGTCCTCCCAGATCTCGGGACCCGTGTGCTTGTAATGAGCATTGATATTGTCTTTATTGTCGAGCTGCCTCGTAGCAAAAGGATGATCGACGTCCTTACTCATGTAGTCGAGCACATCGGCAAATGCCGCAATACCCTTCTCAAACACGCCTGCGATGAGCTCGTCCGGAACGTTCGCGATCTCAGCCTGATATGCCTCGAGGAGCTTAAGTCTCTCGACAGAAACACCGTTCTGGAGACCGATTTTGAACCTGTAGCCCTTGGCTGCAGCGAAGGCTGCCATAGCGATACCCGTATTGCCGCTCGTAAACTCAACGAGAGTTGTCTTGTCGGGGCTTATCTCGCCTCGTCTCTCAGCCGCCTCGATGATCTCGAGCGCCATCCTGTCCTTGTGCGAGCCCGCAGGGTTAAAGTATTCAAGCTTTCCCGCGATCCTTCCCTTAAGACCGAGCTTCTCCTCAAGCCTTTTGAATTCAACTATCGGAGTATGTCCGACAAGTTCTGTTATCGAGTTATATATCTTTCCCATGGTGTTTCCTCCCGGTCACTATATTTTTCAAGCCTCATCCCTGATGATTAAGGTTTCTTCCTTAACGCTTATATGCATTGATTTACTTTTCGAAGTTAAATCTTGTAGTCATCTGCGAGTTCCATCATGCCGTATTCCATGAGGATCTCTTCGAGTCTTTCCTGCGTCATGGGCGTCGGGATGACGAAATCCGTGTTCTCGATGACTGCCTGAGCGAGATTTCTGTATTCCTGCGCCTGATTCGAATCGGGTCGATACTCGATGACCGTCTTCTTGTTGATCTCCGCGTGCTGAACGATGTTGTCGCGGGGCACGAAGTAAAGAAGCTTTGTTCCGAGTTCCTTCGAGAACGCACGGAGCAGATCGAGCTCGCGGTCAACGTTTCTTGAATTGCAGATGATACCGCCGAGCCTTACGCCGCCTGTCCTTGCGTAGCGCTGAATACCTTTTGAGATGTTGTTTGCCGCATAAAGCGCCATCATCTCTCCACTCGCCACGATGTAGATCTCCTTTGCCTTGCCCTCGCGGATGGGCATTGCGAATCCGCCGCAGACAACGTCGCCGAGTACGTCATAGAAAACATAGTCGAGGTCGTCCGTATAGGCGCCGAGGTTCTCAAGCATGTTTATCGATGTGATGATACCGCGTCCCGCGCAGCCCACACCGGGCTCGGGGCCGCCCGATTCAACGCACTTTGTGCCGCCGAAGCCCTCTTTCATGATGCGGTCGAGCGAGATGTCCTCGCCTTCCTCGCGGATCGTATCAAGTACTGTCTTCTGTGCCAGACCTCCGAGCAGAAGTCTTGTGGAATCAGCCTTCGGATCACATCCTACCACCATGACCTTCTTGCCGTGCTCCACAAGTCCGGCCGTCAGGTTCTGGGTGGTCGTGGATTTTCCGATGCCACCTTTTCCGTATATCGCAATCTGTCTTAATTCACCCATGTTACTCTTCCTTCTTTCTTCGATTCTTCCTTTCATTCATACAGATTTTTTTCTGTATAAACCGGGTCGTTCTTCTTTCTGCCTTATCTCCGACCTAAATAACTATTCGTTCGTTATCACTCAAAGAGTTTATTTACCATCTCGTACCGGATCATCTTATCAACCGACTCGGCGATAATGCCGGGGAGCTCATAAACATTGATCCCGTAACTCTCAATTACTGCCCTTGCGCCGTCCCCGATCCGGGCCGCCAGGATGTGCGTACAGTCCGAAAGTCTCTCTACATTTTCTTTCAGCCTTGCCTCATCGTGGGTTCCCATCTCACAGACCGGAACGACATATCTTGTCTCCAGGTGCTTTAGTTCCCCGTTTTTGAGCGCAAAAATCCAGAAAGTCTTCGCGCGACCGAAGTGGCTGTTCACCACAATTCCATCGCCGGAGGCTACAGCTATCTTGTATTCGGTTTCACCCATGTGAGAAAGTTTCCTTCACACCGAGTCTTCTCTGGTAGATCTGATCACCGAATTCAGATTTCCCGGGAACTCCGACCGCATCCGCACGACAGTGCTGGCAATGTCGGAAAACATCAATATGCTTTGATGCTCGGGTTCTTGCTGCGTCTATTTCCGCGCAAGTCGGTGCTTTGATATTCTTAAGTTCGTGCTGGGGGATCAGCGGGATGATGTTGTATATCTTCGCTCCGGCCTCCTTTACAGCCTTTGCGATCGTCTCGATATGCTCTCCGTTAATCTCCGGGACAAGCACTGTATTGACCTTAACGGTTATGCCGGCGGCCGCGATCTTCCTGATACCCTTCAGCTGATTTTCGATAAGTATCTTCGCGCCCTCAACACCTTCTATCTTTCTGCCGTGGTAGATGATATAGGCATTAAGCTTGCTCTCGATCTCGGGGTCGACCGCGTTAACGGTCACTGTAAGGGAATCTACCCCGACACGGATCACGTCGTCCGCTCTCTCATAAAGGAGCAGGCCGTTTGTGCTCATGCATTTGATAAGCTGTGGGAACTTTTCCTTCACTATCTCAAATGTCTCGAGCGCAAAATCGGTTGCCAGCGTATCGCCGGGGCCGGCAATTCCGGCCACCTTGATATCGGGGCAGATTTCCAATGCTTTCTTAAGAATCTCTTCGCACTCAACGGGTTTAAGTACCTTGGAGGTTACTCCCGGCCGCTCCTCGACGTCGTTTATCGATCTGTCGCAGAACCTGCAGGCTATGTTGCAGCCCGGGCTCACCGGCAGGTGGATTCTACCGGCGTTGTTCTTCTGACCGCCGAAGCAGGGGTGGGAGTTCTGTAAATCTTTGTATGTATTCGCCATACTCTTTGGAAGCGATCACGGTTATCACATAAGCGTTAATCCCGGTATCGCCCCTCTGCTCAGCTGTTGAACAGAGGTGTAGAGAGATAGCGGTCACCCGAATCGGGAAGAAGTGCAACGATCACTTTGCCCTTGTTCTCGGGTCTCTTTGCAAGGATCTCGGCTGCCTTGAGGGCTGCGCCCGAAGAAATTCCGACAAGGATTCCTTCGCTTATTGCAAATGCCTTGCCTTCGGCAAATGCGTCTTCGTTCTCGATCGCAAGGACTTCGTCATAAACCTTGGTGTTAAGAACGTCCGGTACGAAACCGGCGCCGATGCCCTGGATCTTGTGCGCACCGGCTGTGCCCTTCGAAAGAACGGGGCTCGTGGCGGGCTCTACGGCAACAACCTTGATGTTAGGGTTCTGCTCCTTGAGGTACTCGCCTGTTCCTGTGATGGTTCCGCCTGTACCTACGCCTGCTACGAAAATATCTATCTTACCTTCGGTCTGCTTCCAGATCTCGGGTCCTGTTGTCTCTTTATGAACCTTGGGGTTCGCGGGATTTACGAACTGGCCGAGGATTACCGAGCCCTCGATCTCCTTGTTGAGCTCTTCTGCCTTGGCGATCGCACCCTTCATACCCTTGGCGCCTTCGGTGAGCACGAGCTCTGCGCCGTATGCCTTAAGAAGGTTTCTTCTCTCAACGCTCATCGTGTCGGGAAGTGTAAGGATTGCTTTGTAGCCCTTCGCTGCGGCTACGGATGCAAGTCCGATACCTGTGTTGCCCGATGTGGGCTCGATGATGGTTGCGCCGGGCTTCAAGATGCCCTTCTTCTCAGCGTCCTCGATCATCGCAAGTGCGATTCTGTCCTTTACGGATCCTGCGGGGTTAAGGTACTCAAGCTTTGCAAGTACGGTAGCCTGCGTGATCTCTCTCTTCTTCGCATAACCGTTAAGTTTAAGTATCGGTGTGTTACCGATCAGTTCAAGTGCGCTTTCTCTGATTTCACTCATAGTCGTTTACCTCCTGTTTTTCCCTGCCGCTCCTCACTTAGCTGCAGGCGCTTTGTTTTTCGTTGAACTGATAGTAACACAACGGAGGCGGTTTGAAAAATCTTTCATTTTTATCATTAGTGATAGGTTTTGTTTATAACCACCTACTGCGGTGGTAGGTAATGGTCCATAGGGGACGGGGGTTGTGGTGACCCACCGGGGACGGGGGTTGGTGGACCATGAACCCCAATGGTCCTCAACCCCCGTCCCCGGGTGGGTCACCACAACCCCCGTCCCCTAAGGACCACCCATGGTCAACTATTTTCGTTGCCCTTGGCTCCATTTCCTTACACCTAAGAGATATATTAGCATTATAGACAGCCACCCAGCCGATAATATGATCAGAAAGTATATGTTTTCAAATTCCCAGATGAACAATCCGGGAATGATTGCCACCGGTATCGTTCCGAAATAGATACATTTGGTTATCGTGTACTCTGTTTTTGTGATCGTAGAGATGATGCTTTTTCTGAGGCCCACACCTCTGAGAAGAAAAGCGGGAATCAACGCGATCACCGTCATTATAAGCGCTATGGCAAAAAGGACGAACAAGTAGACTCCGACAACTATAAAACCAAAAAAGAATATTATCACCTGAAGGATCGGGTCGTTGACCTTTCCCAAGGCTAAATCCTTCGACATCGGAATTACCAGTTCTCTGACGACATACATAAGATACAGTTGCAACGCTGTCATTCCGACCATCACATAAGTAAAGACGACCAAGCGTGTAACAGACTGTTCGGTTAGTTTTTCTTGTTTGTTTTGCTTCCTTCCTGTATTTCCCTCATTATCCACCCATTCCAGTACTTCCGCCTGCTTCATGGCATGCGGGAAGTCAGGCAGCAGCGGGCACGGCAGATGACCTTCCGTCGCGAGGCTCTGAAACCACCCCGCCTGAAGCGCGTTCATTCCGAGTTCCCTTGCCGCATATAGTTCCTTCGAGCCGCCGTCGCCGACATAAAGACACTCGGCCGGTTCGGCTCCGAATTCTTCCATGATTGACAGATACATCGACGGGTCGGGCTTCAATACGCCCTCCTCGTACGAGATCCTGACGGCATCGAAGTACGGGAACAGCCTGCTTGATCGTATCAGCGCGCGCTCGTCGGAAAATGTGTTGGTTATGAGCCCGATCTTTATGCCACGCTTTTTCAGCTCGCCGAGGAGTTCGAACGTTTCATCCGGAATATTGCCAAACGTGTCGCAAAGCGCCTCGTTGCGCTTTCCCGCCACAAGAGCCACATTCTCGGGAGTGCAGATCCCGAACGGCTCGATCGACATCGCGATCCCTTCTTCGATCGTCAGCTTTCCGATAGTTCGATCGTGCTCGTTCTTGTGCCACTCCCTGCGAAACTCCGTAACGTCGATTCCCAGATCTCGCGCGATATCCTCGCTGAAATACGTTCTCCCGACAAAGAGAGTGACAAGCGTCTCGAACATATCAAAGACTACTGCTTTTATCATGATTACCTCTTCAACTCATAGTCTATAAGCGTCATTCTCTCGTTTATGACTTTCTCTTCCCCTACCCGCACGAATCCGCACTTCTCGTACAGATGGCAGTTTGCGGGTTCTTCCTTGATAGTATCGAGCTTCCACGTTGTCACGTCGGGATAGAGCTCGAACGCCTTCATGATCGCCACATAGCCGTAACCTTTGTTCTGGTATTCGGGCAGGATGAACAGCGGGCTGATGAACGAAACATGCTTTTCTTCAGGATCGTTGTGCCCAACGTTTATGCCCCCGACCCTCGCGCCGTCCTTCACAACGAAATAGTACTTTCTGTTTGGTCTTTCGGCCCTTTTCTTTATTCTCTCGAGTGATTCGATAGCAGGCGAACCATCATCATGATACTTCTCGTAGAGGGGCATAAAACTCTTCACCTGCATCTCATGAAGCAGAGGGAGCTCGTCCTCACGGACTTCTTCAAGCTTCATCCTGTTCATAAGCTCTGCCCTGCTCTGATCGGGGAGCCCGAATCGGTTTTTGATCATCCTTGCCACCACCTCCGGTTCAAGATCTGAATTATCTATCCTAATGTAATTCTCAAAAGGTATCTCGCCTTCTCTGCTTATGAGACGATACTTTGTTTCTTCCCTCAGCATCCTTGCCTCGGAAAGAACGAGGTTTCTCTTCGATGCCTTGTTCTTCAGACGATTCTCGGTCTTGTTTCTCTCGATCCTGACTGCTCTGTCGGCAATCAGTTCAACGCAGTAGACTGTCCCGCCCGTAGCTTCAAACTTCTCCGCGAGGGACTTCACGTAATTCCAATCGCTTTCAAGATCAAAAGCCCACATAAGCGTGAAGATCATCCCCGGATAAGATGTCTTCATAAAGGCATCCATGATGTCCTCGCGCAGCTTCGTCACCAGCGCACCGTCAAACTTTCCCATGATGTCAATAACCGGCTCGATCATCATGTGATTGTGGAACAACCTGTAGTCCGTGATCTTCATGAGCTCCTGGCCGACCGTCATCTTCCCGACGGCGCCACTGCCTACTATAAGTATAAGATTCATGTCTTTCACCTCGCGCCTGGTTGGTAGTTGTGGTGACCCACTGGGGACGGGGGTTGGTGGACCATTGGGGTTCATGGTCCACAACCCCCGTCCCCGGTGGGTCATCTCCGTCCCATATGAACCACCCCAGCGACCACCCGCTTCATACATACAGATGGTTCTCTAGCTTGTCCGTATCATACGGTGTGAGCCCAAAGCCCTCACCGGTGAGCGCCTTCCTGATCATTTCCTTCGTCAGGCCGGGTACCGTAGCATCCTTAAGCGCCTCATTCGGATCCATCCAGACAACCTCACTGTTCTCGTTCCCGTCGGACCTGGCTTCGCCTTCAACATACTCAGCCACGAACACGGCGTACCAGTCCTTCTTGCTGAACCTTATTCCGATCAGCTTTCCCGCTTTGACGGCGATGCCTGTTTCTTCCATATATTCTCTCCGGAGCGCTTCTTCGGGTGCCTCGCCGCACTTGACATATCCGCCGGGGATGATGAGCTTCCCCTTACCACCACCATAAGTATGTCTGGCGAGCAGTACTTTCCCGTCCTTAAAACACACCCCCGCAACCGACTGACTCCAGTTTGTGCTTTCCATTTCCTCTTTGGTCATAAGCGTTAACCTCTCTCTTTTTATACCATTGCACCCGCTTTCACCTGCTTCATGGCGTGGGTCATCCCCAATGGTCCACAACCCCCGTCCCCTATGGACCATTTTCTTTTCCGTATTGAATTTCAGCTCATTTTGCTGTATAATACAACCATTAAAAATCTAATAGTAAGGAGTGTATATGCCAAGACACACACGCGTCATCAGTATGACCGGCATATATCACGTTATACTTCGTTCTGTTAATCAGCACATCATCTTCGAAGGAGATTCCGACTATCAAAGATTCCTTTATATTTTATCAGATGTCAAGAAAAAGTATAATATTGATATTTATGCCTACTGTCTCATGGATAACCATATCCATCTGATCCTCCACTCTCCTCCAGAGGAGTTGTCGAGTTTTTTCCGAAGTTTCGGCGCCCGATTCGTACTTTGGTACAACAAAAAGTACAGTCGCACCGGTCACCTTTTCCAGGAGCGGTTTCACAGCGAAGCCATCGAAAGTGAAGAGTATTTTCTGACCGCCCTCAACTACGTTCACAACAATCCCGTCAAAGCAAATGTCTGCCGTTACCCGTCCGATTACCGCTATAGCAGCTATAACGCTTATTTTGGCGAATTCAATCGTCTGGTCAACGTCTCATTCGCCTGCGTTGTCGTGGGCTCCAAGGTCGAACTTCAACGCTTTATGGCCCGAGAGGACGACTCGCCCGAGATTCCCGAACTTGAAGGTGCCCCTCCCGACCGCAACCGCTATCTGTCAGACGAAAGGGCCATCGAGCTCTTTCATTCGGTAACGCATATGTCATCAATTTCGGACGCCGTAAGCCTTCCCGTCAAAGACCGAAACGCTTATGTGCGAACGTTGAAATCCAAAGGCTTGACCAATAAACAGATAGCACGCGTCTTCGACATCTCACCAACCACTGTCAAGAGGATTTGTAGCCCTTGAGGTAACCAAGTGGGGTGGTTGCCGGTGGGGGTGGTCTATGGGGGCGGGGTTGTGATGACCCACTGGGGACGGGGGTTGTGGACCATTGGGGTTCATGGTCCACCAACCCCCGTCCCCGGTGGGTCACCACAACCCCGTCCCCGGTGGGTCACCACAACCTCACGTGTTATTTA
>JAEEQC010000211.1 GCA_016285135.1 Lachnospiraceae bacterium | reverse complement strand
GGTGAATCAATTCGGAAATCTGACCTACACTCTCACGAGTCACTCAGACAAACAATATTCCTGCGGTGACTCCTTTGAGTTGGATTATCAACGAGACAACGAGTGGTACATCATCCCTCAAAAGGATGGCTACGGCTTTAATATGATAGCCTATGAGCTTTCAAAAGACGCTCCTCTAACATTCGGTGACCTATTACAATGGAGTTTTTCCAATCTTCCCGAGGGTCATTATCGACTTGTGAAGGAAATTATGCCTCCCTCTTACGAAAGGAACAAGGAATTCTACATTGCGTCGGAATTCGATTTCAACAATCCTTCTCCTCTTGAAGTCGGTAATCCTGAAGGAGAACCGACTACAACGCCGGACTCATCGGAGAATCCTTTTCACGAGATGTCTTCTGTTTCTCTTGAGAATGCCATCGACAAAAACCTGGCATCTGAAGCAGATGTTTTGTCTGACGGAACTGTAAACTTAACTGTGACTCAACTTGAAAAAGGCAAACTCGGGTTGGGTACATATTACTACAGAATGAACCTCAACTTTCTCCTGGAGTACCAGTTCAACAACGAATGGTTTGCAGTTCCTGCCAATCAACCGGAGGAGTTACAAAAAGGGACCATCCAGGTTACACCTTTGTCTCAGGAGTATCGAATCATGTTGCCCTGGCTTTATAAGACTCTCCCTGCCGGGCATTACAGGCTGATAGAACAAATAGAAGAATTTAACCCTTATTTGGAAAACTTAACGGTTGACACTTTTTATATTGCTACAGAGTTTGATTACCCATATCAATTCTAAACTCTTCCCTCCGCTGCCTCTATCACGTGCTTGCAAAGCACTGCCGTCGTTACGTTGCCCACGCCTCCGGGAACGGGGGTGATGGCGCCGACGATATCCTGAGCTGCATCAAAGTCAACATCGCCGCAGAGATTGCCGCTCTCGTCAACGTTTATGCCGACATCGATGACGGTCTGCCCGGGGCAGAGATACGATGCCGTTACGACCCTCGCCTTTCCCGCTGCCGCAACGATGATATCGGCTTTCTTCGTGATCTCTTCCATGTTAACGGTCCTCGTATGACAGATCGTTACGGTGGCATTTGCCGACATCAGAAGCATTGCCACCGGACGACCGATAACAAGACTTCTTCCGATCACTGCTACATTCTTTCCTTTCGGATCGATCCCGTAAAAGCTTAAAAGCTCCATAACCGCCTGGGCTGTGCAGGGTGCATAACCGGCCCCCTTGCCTGTAAATACTGTTGCGAGCGAAGCCTGCGTCATGCAGTCCGCGTCCTTCATAGGGTCAAGAAGCTCACAGATCTTCCGCTCATCGAGGTGTTTCGGAAGCGGCCTGAACATAAGCGCTGCGTGAACCGACGGGTCTTCATTGATCTTTATTATCTCGGCCTCAACCGCTTCCTGCGAGGCATCTGCGGGAAGAATGATCCGGCGGGGTGTCACACCTGTCTTCTCACACCGCGAAAGGATCCCTCTCTCGTAAGCGAGGTCCGACTCATTCTCTCCCACTCTGAGGATTGCAAGTGTGGGGATGATCCCCTGCGCTTTAAGCTTTTCCGATTTCTCAAGAAGCTGTTCGCTCAGAGCCTTCGCTACCGGCCCGCCTTTTAAAATGTCTGCCATGATATGATCCTTTCTGATTCTCTGCAAACAGGATTATCCTGTCCTTGGGTTTTTTTACTTTTTTAGGTCATACATTTCGTTTGTCAGGTTCCAGAGCAGCGTATAAAACTTCTTTCCCGTCTTGCCCGTAACCTTCAGCCCATGATCCTTTTGAAACGCCTTTACGGCCTTTTCCGTGCCTTTACCGAACGCTCCGTCAATCCCGTTTTTATAATACCCGAGTTTTTCGAGTCTTCTCTGCATGTTCTTGATGAGTTTCGACGACTGCTGCGGTGACGTGAGCTCGTACTTCTTAAACGGACTTCCGTTGTTGTATGAGAGCATGTCGAGCCCTGTGTACTGGAAGTGCATCGTATCGGTGCAGATCGCGTAATCACCGCCCCAGTGCCAGCCGTGTGCCTCAAAGATGTCGCGCACATTCTCAGTTATGTAGTATGGGTTCTTCGGGTCGCGCAGATCGTTCCCGGCTCCCACATAATAATCGTTTTCGATCATGTTTATGTCGATCGCTGCACCATAGGCATGAGCGCTCATACACGTAACCGTCTCAAGAAACGGACCCGAGACTTCGCCGCGCGAGTTCCAACGGAAGCCGACCAGAGTGTTGACCGGGAACTTCTCGGGGAGGGCGTAGATCTCATCGAAAATCTGCTTCACATCTTCAGCGAGCGCCTTATGAACGGTTATGTTCCTCGAGGAAGGATACTTCGTGCCCCTTGAATCGATGAGATAACACGGAACCTTCACTGTCGTCATGTTACCGAGCGCCGCACTCTTCGTTTCGAAGCCTGCCGGCTTATCATCGACCGTAAAGAGCTTTTTTTCTGTCCCAAAGAGAAGTTTATAGCGCTCTTCGTCCGTGTAATCCGCAAGGGACTTTTTCTGTGAACCGCTTGTGTCGGCGGTGTAACACACAGTTTTTCCCTTGGCCCCGTACGTTGTCAAAGATATATCCGCACGGGCGGGAACCGCACCCGAAAGAAGAAGCAAGATGCTTCCCACAGTTACAAGTGCAATTCCGAACCCGTTTCTCTTCATGTGTTCTCTCCTGTTGATACACAACGCGTATCATTCGAATAACATGCTGCTTTACGGCCTTTTCGAACCCTTATCCGTTACTCCCCGGAACTAACTTCTTTTGTTCCGGACGTTTCCGATGCTTCAAGCGCCTCATTCTTCTTTATATACTGAGTCCACTTGATGTTGCCGTATGTCGTGTTTGTAAAGTATCCGATGTCATAAACAAGGAGTACCCACTGTCCCGAAAGGATCCTGACAACTGTATCCACGGCGGTGAAGATGTGCCATGTCCACCAGGAATCCCTCGAGCGGCAGAACATCAGAATTCCGTCTATTACCGCCATAACAAACAGTGAAGAATCAAGGTATGCTATTACGTTCTGAAGCGTTTCGTTGCCCTCATAATAATCTG
>JAEEQC010000037.1 GCA_016285135.1 Lachnospiraceae bacterium | reverse complement strand
TTCACGAAATGCTGCTTTCTCGGATCCATATGAAGCTCCGAGATCAGGAACCTGTCGATCTTGACATAATGAGGCAGGAATTTGAGCAGGTTCTTTACGTTCGAATATCCCGTTCCAAAATCATCGACCGCAACCTGAATACCGTTCTTGCCGGTTCTTGCATTAAGGAGCTCAAAAGTTTTATCCTCGAGGTTGGTCTCTTCTGTAACTTCGACAACCACACGTTTGAAAAGAGATCCGTATTTTTCCGAAAGAACCCCAAACTCAGTATCCGACAGGTAATGACCGGGAATACTGTTTATAAACACTTTTCTGTCTCCGATCTCTTTTTTGAGCTCGGTCATCTTTTTCATGACATTGAAAAGTGTAGCTCTTTCCACGTCACCGAGTCTGTTTTCCTCACTTGCGTACTTAAGCAATGTAAGAGGTGAAAGACCGTATTTTGCGGGAGTACGCATAAGAGCTTCATAACCGATGATATCGCCGGTCTTCGCGCTTATTATGGGCTGGAAATGATAGTCGAATTCGTTGTTGTCAAGAACCCTGATAACGGCATTCCTGAGTCCGGGATCTTCGTCCTTGTCCTGAGCCGGCGTATAACGGCCCTGAGGTTTGGAATCGATCATCTCCCGGCTCTTAGCGATCAGCAACGAAAGGACTTCATCCGTCCCAAGCCCGGAATTCGGCTCGATGGTGATATATGTGATAACTGTATTGAGAGTATAATCCTTTGAGGAAACTTCATTAAATCTGTCAAAGCGGTATGTAAGCTCCTCACAGATCGATCCGGCTGTCGTAGCGTCATCGACAGCAACATCTGCAAAAAACATAAACCTTCCGTCAGAGATCCTCGCGCAGACCGCACGACCACGGATAACATGAGCGATCAGCTTCGCACTGGCATTAATAACGTTTTTGGTCTCATCTTCCGACCAAAGCTCCCTGATCCTTGAAAGATTGGTGAGCTTCACTGTATAGACAAGAACGTTTCTTTTCCCTGACGAAGCCAAAGCAAGAATATTGGTCAGGCAATTATAAAAACCTGTTCGATTAAAGAAACCGGTCATAGGATCGATCGCATCCTGCATTACACTGACCAGACCTTCGGATGTTTTTTCAGTACTCATGTCTTACGCCTTTCCGGAATCAACCATATCACTGTCCATTACTCTCTTACGGTGTTTCAGTTCAAAATGATCAAATATAACGCCTATAAGCGTCGAAAGGATCAATCCCCCGGCAAGTCCTTCCAACATCCTCCCCGAAAAAAGGCTCGCTATCATACCAAAGCACAGCCCGATCATTACGTATACAGCCGAATATGAAGCGACGGGTGCTTCGAGTATGAGCATATCGGGCAGATATTTCTTATCATCTTCAGTCGGATCCGCGTACTGCCCGTATAACGGATCCATGATCTCCTGTTCGGTCCTGAACCCCTGACGCCTCAGGAGATGCTCATATTCCTCCGGTTCTTCCGTACCGGGTATAATTGAGTATAAATAATATACATCGTTCTTGTCAAAAGCAAATGCCCTCATCTTTGCGATAAGCTGACGGGCGTACCCCATATGCCTGTACTCCGGAAAGATCACGAGCTCAAATCCGACCCTGCCCCTTTTCTGTGGCCCCATAAATCTGAACAATCCGACCTGTTCTTTTGTATTGGCCCTCAGACAGACTCTCCAGACAGTGTTCCATATAAACGTATCTGTGTCAGAGACCGTCCCGATCGATCCGGGGGACGGTTCTTCGTGATACCGATCCGTGTTTTCTTCTGTTTCCGTTCTTGATCCCAAGCCGTCTTTTAACATCTTACCGTAAATTTCGGCACACAGTTCATTGTTCAGATATTTGCGTTCATTTATATCAGATCTGTCCGAAAGACGTCCTCCGAAGAAGATGCTGTCGCCGCTCAGAGGGTCTTTATCGCTTAGAAGGCCGATCTGCTTTATCATTTTTTCTTTAGTTTCGGCATCTTCTGAGTCAGTGACGTCAGACGCTTCAGTACCCCTGTTTCCGAGCCTTTCAAGCTCTACCGAAGGGATCGGACTGATAAAAAGGTCATCCGTTCTGAGTATTACGGGAGTATCTGCCATGGCGAATCCTTCCTTTAGTATTCGGTGATCCTCAGTGTTTACCGATCACGTGAACAAGTGCTATCTCTTTTGGAGACGGAAGCGAAAAATGAAGTCCCCATCCACCGACACCGCGACTTACGACAACATCCATGCCGTGAATAATTGTGTGACCCATGACCGCATCATTTGAGGATGCTATGATCGGATACATAAGAGGGAACTGCTCTCCGTGCGTATGACCGCTTACCGAAAGATCTCCGCCCGCAGCGGCAAATTCGGCAAGGTTTATGGGCTGGTGTGTCATTATAAGGTTAAACTTTTCTTTGTTCAGATCTGTCGGGATCACTGTCCTGCGCCCCCTGAACGAAGAAGGATCGTCTCTTCCGTAGAGCGTGATCTCTTCGGTGAGCTCAAACTTCTCATCGACGAGTACTCTCACCCCGGCATCACGCATGATGCTTCTCATATCCTCCTCGCCGGAATCGTCATGATTACCGTCCACGTAGAACGCGCCGAGCGGACATTTAAGCGTGATAAGAGCTTTTTTTAGCTCGCTGTAGGCACCCGCAGACGACCTGTTGTCGGCAATATCCCCGACAAAAAGCACAGCATCACACCCTGTTTCATTGATCTGTTCGAAGAGGTCGTCTACACGGTTCGCATAAACACCGGTCGACATGTGCATATCGGTCACGACAGCGAAAGTGTATTCCGTCCCTTCGGGGAGCTTGTCAGTGTAGATCTCGTAGTCATAAACATTGACTATAGACATGCTCAGATACCCTGCAACAGCCATCAGGCAGGTGAATCCGAGCACACACAGCCTGTAACGTGAGCTCCTGAGGAATCCGTAAACCCCTGCTTCGGTCTTTTTAATGATCCTGAACACAAGGCGCACCAAAAGTGAAAGTGCAAAAAAGATCGCACCGTAAATATTTGCCACGAAACAAACGGTCACAAGGAACATGCAGACTCTGTAGAAAAAGCTGTCGGTCTCAGAGCTGCCGTTCACCATAAAGTACAGTGTACCGATATCAACAAGCAATATCCCTATGATAGCCGGAATCCTTGCCTTTCGTTTTTTCGGGACGAGCTTTATGTAGAATACGCCCGAGAAAGACAAAAATATGATCATAAGTATTACTACCATCGAAAAGAAAAAAGGCATATATACCTCACTTTATACGGATGAGCCAAGACTCTTAACTTAAACGGGTGAGCACAACTCTTTTGTGACCACCCGTTGTAACAGCGCACCTGGCAGGATTTGAACCTGTGATCTCAGACTTCGGAAGACTGCGCGTTATCCACTTCGCTACAGGTGCATACCACTTGATTATATCACAAATCTCAGCAATTACAACGTGGTCCCGTGGGGACGGGGGGTATGGGTCATCGTCTTCATCAAAACCTTGGTATGAACTATGCGAGACAATGACCCACAACCCCCGTCCCCAAGGGACCACCCCAAGCGACCACACTATTCTACCTGGTAAGATTTCTTACCCACTTATATTTACGTACACGCGCCATCACCCAAGGTATCTTCCCGACTTCGTCGAGGCAGGTGCAGGCATATACGGCATACACATGCCAGTTGAAAACAAATGCTCCGAGTATGGCAAGCGGAACAGCAATGCACCACATGGTGATAAAAAGACTTACAAAGTCAAAAACAGTATCTCCGCCGCCGTCAAGGACTCCGTTGATCGTGATGGTATTAACACAGCGACCGATCATGTAAAATGCAGTGATCAGCATCATGCCGGTAAGGTACTGAGCCGATTCGTCGTTAAGCTTAACGATGAGTTTTAACAGAGGTATTACCGCTATCACAACCAGCGAAGAACCCGCTCCGATGATCCACGAGATGTTCTTAAGCTTGAGTCCGTACGCTTTTCCTTTTTCAAGATCACCGGCACCAAGCTCGTTGCCGACCATGATGGCGGCAGCATTACCGATGCCGTTACAAAGGCATGATATGAGTTCTCTCATTACACCGGTCACGGAATTGGCTGCGGCCGCGTCCTCTCCCATATGACCGATGATCGCCGTATATGATGTAAAGCCGACACCCCAAAGGAGTGAACCTCCCAGCAAAGGCAAAAGCTGCTTGATAAAGTCATGAGTCAGACCTTTCTTGCTCTTGAAAAAATTGAGATCGGGACGTACATGCCCTTTCCCGGACGAAACGATAAAGCAAAGTGCGAGCTCGATCGCACGTGCTATAAGCGTTGCAACGGCAGCGCCGCGAGCGCCCATTGCCGGGATACCGAACATTCCGAAGATAAACACCGCATTGAGGCCGATATTCCCGAGAACCGCCGTGCAGCTGATAACCACGCTGACTTTAACATGGTCTGTGACTTTCATCATCGCCAGATAGCACTGCGATACACCGTTTATGAGGTAAGAGAATCCCGCTATCCTCAGATAATCGCTTCCGATCCCGATGAGCGTTTCGGAATCGGTAAAGATCATCATAAGGAGATCGGGTATGAACATGCACGCAAGAAAGAACACAAGCGAAACAACCGATGAGAACCGGATCATCAGGTTGAATATCTTCTTCAGTGTTACATGGTCTCCCTTTCCGAAATACTGAGCACCTAAGATCGAACCTGCAGAAGTTGCACCGAAGATGATCAGGAACTGCACAAACTGGATCTGGGTAGCAAGAGAAACCGCGGTCATCTCGGTCTGCCCGACGTTTCCGAGCATGAGCGCATCTCCGACAGCGACAGCCGAACCCATCAACGACTGGAATGCTATGGGAAGTGCGAGTGACCATAGTTTACTGTAAAAAACCTTTTTATCAATCTTATATGCTGACATTTTTAAACCACTTTCAATGTATTTTTTTCCCGCTTAAGAACCGGTGTCTTAAGCTTATGCGGACATCTTCTGTTTTGCCGCGTTTTTCGGGGACATCTTCATGGCGCACATGATAAGAAGTGTTCCCAGGCTCGATACAGCCACGCCGATAATGAGCATCTCGGCGACTCCCAGACTGTCAAGCACGATACCGCACACAAGCGAGCTGAATACTCCCGCAAGCGTAAAGCAGCTCGTGACAAACGCCTGTCCTTTGACCTGGTCGTGCTCGGCAATGTTCTCACTGACATAATAAGCCGCTGCCGGGATGAACACCGCATATGCGAGCATCTGCATCGCCTGACTGACGTAAGCGACCGGGATGTTTGCCGCAAGAAGCATGATCACGGCCTTAACGGTGAAAGAAACGCCCGCAACCACGAGCATCAGTTTCATGCTTACTTTTTTACTGACGAGCGTTATGACAGCCATAGTCGGAAGTTCAAGGACGGCTGCAAGGAACGTGGCTATCCCGAGTTCCGACTCTCCTCCCCCGAGGGGTCTCAGGATCTGGATCAGATAATCATTGAGCATGTTATGTGTAAAGAACAAAAAGACCGTCGCCACAAGCATAAGCATAAATGCGGGATATCTTTTTATAAACTCGGGAATAGAGCTGCTTTTATCTTCTTTCTGCTCCCGCTCGCCCGGGTCCGTTATACTGCCGCTGCCGTTTTCAGAGCCTGCGTCTTTTGTCTCCGGCACTTCGGCCTCTTTGGGGAGTCTGAAGAAATAAACTATGACCGCATGAAGCGCCATAACGGCTATAGTCACGTAAAGGAGTACCCTGACACCTTCATTCTCAACAACGGTTCCGATGATCGCGCTGGTTACCGCAAATCCTGCCGAGCCGAGTCCCCTCGCAAGCCCGTAAAAGATCTTCGCACCACCGCGCTGATACTCAAAATTCAAGGCAGTCATGACGGGCATGTACGTGAACTGGACCATATACATCATGGTAAAAACGATAAACACAACGGGTTTAACGGAGCCGGCAAAAATAAGCACAACCGCTCCGCCGGCTATCATACCCGCACATATCATCATAACGTTTCTGTTGGTAAAGAAGCCCTGTCTGTCAATAACAGCGGCAACGAGCGGCTGAAAAAGCGCCGACAGTACATTTGCGACCGCAAGAAGTATCCCGATCTCGGTATTGGTAAACCCGCTGTCTAGGAGAAATACGGCCGCATATGCGTGTACTGTACAGAACGCCGCAAAATACGTAACGTTAATGAGTGTATATCTGAGCGTCCAAAGCTTTCCTCTATTGTTCATTGTTTATCCTCTTTCGAAGCGGATCAAAACGCTTCCTTTCCCGGAGCGGGCGCTTCACCGAAGCGGCAGGCTGCCCGTTCACCTCTCACTCAAGGACAAATCCGAGTAGTGAAGGAGCAGAGTCTCCCCTGTAGGTGATATAGATCGGGAATGTCCCGTCGGGGAACTTACCCTCAGCGGAAGTCATCTCCCAGAAATTCGTATTTGATACAGGTACGGATGCGACAGGCTTTCCGCCCATCTCCGTAGCGAAATCAAACCTTCCGTTACCGTAACCGCGAGAAATGACACTGACCTTCTTAACTCCCTTAAGCTCGAAATATTTGAAACCTGCCGTAACTCCGTCACTAAATCCTGCGATATAACCGGGCTCTTCGTCGCCGTCACGTCCGTCCTGCGTGATCTTCGGGATCGAGCTCGAGCCCGCACCCATCCCGACCATGGGGAACATATTCTTCTCTGTAAAGAGATTGCATGCGATATAGGCAGGGATAAAGCCCTTACCTTCAAGCGGCGAATCGGAAAGTCCGCACGAAGTCATCTCAACCTGCGGGATCAAAGCGTCCTCGGAAACACTGACCCTTTCGGCACAGCCCTGACGAGAGTACCAGGTGCCGTTGGTCTGTCTGTGGTAGAAAATGTACCAGTCGTCACCGATCTGCACAAGTCCGCCGTGATTGTTTCCGCCGTATGCCGTCGGAACGTCTGCGGGCTTATAGGAATCGATACCCGTATCGTTATTGCAGACGATACAGCCCTTGTATTCAAAGTCCTCATCGGGCGAGTCGCTTACTGCGTAGCAAAGCTCGCACATACGCTCGGACGAATAGACCAGCACATATTTCTTGCCTATCTTACGGATCGAAGGTGCCTCAAAGAACGCGTGTCCTTCGTATCCCGTACCTTTACTGTAGCAGTTGCCCGGAATAACAAATGCGGGCTCCTCGATCACGGTGAGCATATCACGCGCATCGAGTACCGTCACCATACATCCCGTACGTGACTTGTCCCCCTGTCCGCAGAAACCGCCGTAGAGATAGACATAATTGCCCTCAACAAGCACCGCGGGATCAAAATAAGGCTCGTCCCCGTACCTCTCACCGATGAGTCCCCCTTCGTCATCCCTCACACGACCGTAGAACACGAAAGGACCTTCGGGTTTATCGGAAACAGCAACGTTTATGCAGGAACGTTTGTCATAGAAGTAATAAAGATAATAACGACCGTCCGGACCCTGACAGATATCGGGAGCGTAAAGGACCATCCGTCCGTCCTCATTGATGGGATCGTCGGTTCTCTTGTAGATCACACCCTCGTATCTCCAGTCCGAAAGATCGGAGAGCGGGGCCGACCAGCAAACGTAATCACCCAGGCAGAAAACCCATCCGTTAAAAAAGTCGTGAGAGCCGTAGACATAAACACGGTCACCGAAGACATGAGGCTCCCCGTCGGGAACATATTCCCATGAAGGCAGATAAGGATTAAGGGCCTTCTTTTGATTAAAACTCAGATTCATATTCTTCCTCCTATGAAAGATTCTCTTCAGCTTTTCCCACACAACACTTCGGTCATAAAGCTATTTCTTCATGAAATTCATCTCTTGCAGCGAAATAGATCACCTGATACTCACCTGATATGATATTCAACAATTTTTCAGCTGCTTCATAATTCGCGCGGTCAAGATTTACGAAGGGATCATCGAGTATAAGCACGGGCTTTTCACCCGGGAACATGACATCTATAAAGGCCATACGTAGAGACAGTCCGACAACATCACGAAGCCCTCGGCTCAGCTGCAGCACTGAATGCGTAAGCCCCTGTTCCTTGACGGAGACGTCTATATTGGCGTCCACCATGTACTCTCCCGTGTTTGATCCCGTGATCATCGTGTGGTAGTGGATGAACTTTTCATATATGGGCATTATATAACGCGCCGAAAGCGTTTCTTTTGCTTCGATCAGGTGCTCCTTGGCGATCACGCAGCACTCGTACATCTCCTGCTTTTTGTTACGCGTCTCTATAAGCGACTCCCTGAGAAGTTTTTTCTCGGCAATCTCTTCGAGCGTATCAGAAAGCTCATCGCTTCTCTTGTCAAATCCCGCAAGTCTGTCGGCCGACTCATCCGCGAGCCTCGAAACCTCGGAGAGTCTGTCTGTAACCGATCTGAGCGAAGAACCGTCACCGGGCGTCTGTGTACCGGATATAACGCTTATATCATTGTCCCGTACAAACACATCTAAGGCGTTCTGTGCTGCTTCAAAGGCACTCAGGGCACTGCGTGCACGGTCCGTATTGTCCGCGAACCCTGTCAGCTGCAGGTAAGGATCATCTGCCACACCGGTCTTGAGACGTTCTCCGATATAGTTTTCAGTCTCTTTCATAACCTGCAGAGACTTCTCCGATGCGCTGCCGGCACGTTCTTTTTTGCTCTTGAGGCTTCGGTAAGTCTCATTCTCACTTATCACTTCCTTGAGAGAGACAAGGATCATCTCAGGATCGCTGTCCTTCTTGAAGTTCTTTAAGAAATCACCGATCTCAACAAGGGTTTCTTCGCGTTTGTTTTGGGCTTTTTCGATCCCTGCCGTAATGTCGTTTAGAGCCTCAGCATAACCCGCAAGAACTGCCCTCGAAGGCTTCATAGCCACAGTCATGGCTATAAGCGTTGCAAGAACGGCTGCTGCCGCTATCCCGCCGACTAGGAACGATCCGTTCAGGAAGCAGTACACTGCCACCGCTATAAGTATAAGCACTCCGAGCATGGCGAGCAGTCTGTTTCTTGTCATGGAGGTCTTCTTTTTTTGCTCTTCCGCTTTAGTCATCTCAAGAGCTTCTTGCCTTGCTGCAATCTCTTTATCAAGCATTTTTATATAGTGCCAGTTCTCAATATGCTTCTCGGCATCGGAAGCGGGATCCTGACCGCCGTACATGGGCGAAAGCTTACCGAGAGTCTCTTCCTCGCGGGGATCAAGGCTCAAGAGTTCGGTTCCCGAAAGCTCAGACCTCGCTATCATATAGTTCTTGGCAAGTGTACGTAACTCATTCGCCTCGGGCAGATCGGCGATCTCAAGTCCCTCGGGCAGTCCGCTCTTTGCAGCTTCAAGCGCGAGGCTTTTCTCATCCCTGTCCGCCAGGAGCGTCTCGTACCGCTCTTTTTTGGACGCAACCTCCATGTAGGCTCCGAGCTCTTTCGCTTTTGCGGCCAGATCCTCTTTCTCGGACTTGAGCACACGAAGCTTCTCTTCTTCTTCGCTCCTCAAAGAAAGGACGCTTTCCATGGTCTGTTCGTAATCGGCAGCGGGAAGTATATCGTGATCGAGTTCCGTAATACGGTCATTAAGCCTGCTCACTTCTCCTGTCTTTCGTCTGGGAGTCAGTGAAAGTATCATTTCTTCAAGTGAAGTCTTTGCTTTTTCAAATGCGTCAAGGTCGTCGGTATTGTCAACAAGAGCGCCGATCCTGCCGTTGATGGTGTCGTTCACCGAAGTCTCGACACCGTCCTGTCCGACAAAGACGGTCTTTCTGAAAGTGTCGGAATCCATATCAAAAAGCTCGACGCCCAGCTTGTCGGAATAATCGTGAGACACAAGATTGGTGGTCATGTCTCTGAGCTCAAATGTGTCCGAATCAGCCTTTTTACCGAACGTTCTGGTCACCCGGTAGCGCTTTTCTCCAACTTCGAATACGATATCCCCCCCGTAATTGCCTCCCTGCCAGGGCTCGTAGAACTTTCTCTCACGACTAAGCGCATCACGTTTTCCTTCACCTTCAAAGCCGTAAAGCATGACACGCAAAAATGCGGCCAGAGTACTCTTGCCGAAGCCGTTCCCGCGCACGATTCTGTTGATCCCCTGCGTAAGATCGTAGTGGAAATCACTGAGCGTGCCGAATCTCATAATATTGCATTCAAGTATCTTCAAAGGCATCACCCCTTACTGTTCCAATTTTTCTCCGAGAAGCGCTCTGATACCGTACCTTATCGCTGCAGCTTTCTTTTCCTCCGGTACTGTCGGATCGTTCTTTATAAGCCTTATGAACTCGCCCTTTAAAGATCTGTCCGATTCAAAGCTGTCGTAGTCGATAGCATATATCGACTCGTCATAGAGCCTGAACAGACAATACTTTCCTTCAAAGGTCTTGTTTATCAGCGCCTCATCCTTCTCGGCCTCGATATCGGTCGTCCCCGTGAGCACTACCCTGACGCAATCATCCGATGTCGCACCTGTACGGGAGATCTCATCCGAGACCGCCCTTATGATCTGAGAGGTTTCGGAAAGATCCGTGATATCGACCGTGACGTTCAAAAACCTTCTGGTCGCAATGCTCACAAAGCTTGAAATGACATGTCCCGTCGCCTCGTCGATATCAAGTACCACAAATCCGTGTTCACCGCTCTCATCAAAGCCGCGCCCCTCAAGGCATCCGGGATAGCAGTATCTTCCGCGTCCGTCAAGTTCTTCATTCTTGAAAGAATGAACATGCCCGAGTGCCATGTAATCTATGTTCCTGTTTTTAAAGGCTTTAATGTTTATGACTTCGGTCCTGTCGGATGCTGCAGGGACCTCCTGTCCGTGAAGCATTACGATATTGATGTCCGAAGGATCGGTAACGAGTGTATCCGCAGCACAAGAGGCGTTACGGTCATCAAACTCCAGTCCGTAAAGTACCGTTCTGTCCGAAAGCCTGTAGGAAGTCCACGAAGTATCAAAGAACCTGAGGTTGGCCGGCACCTCCGCAAGCGAACCGAAGACATCCTTTCGGTCATGATTGCCCCTCAGATAATAGTATGTGATCTGCGGTGTACTCTCAATCGCACCGATAACTGTATTACGGGAAGTTGCCGAAACAGCATCCCTGTCGAACAGGTCACCAGCGATCAAAACAGCTTCGATCCCGTTCTCTGCCGCGTACTCAGTCATACGTATAAAAGTGCGCAGAAGCTCCGCCTTCCTCTCACGTGCCTTCTCCTTGTCGAAGTTGGAGGAAAGTCCGCTGTCCAAATGAATGTCCGCACAATGAATTATCTTCAATCCGTTACCCTCTCAATCAAAGATTTGTCCGCAAAGCATCTGAATTAATCATTTTCTGTATTTTTTGTCAATATGATGCTTAAGTCTTTCCAGCGCCTCAGTGAGCATCTGGCGCGGGCAGGCGAGATTGATCCTGATAAAGCTTTCTCCGTTGCCGCCGAAATCGACCCCGGGGTTAAAGAAAACCTTGCCATTGTTCTTAAGGTCATCCGTAAAAGCTCTGCTGTCATCCGTGATGTCGGAACAATCCACCCAGCAAAGGTACGAAGCATCGGACGGCACCGCCTTTATAACGCCTATGTTATCGCGTATATAATCCTGCGCAAACACCCTGTTAGCCCATAAGTATTCTCTGAGTTCGTCAAGCCACACCGCACCCTCAGGAGTGAATGCCGCACCGGCCGCAACGTAGGAGAAACAGTTTCCTTCACCGACGTCGTCAGAGTTGATCTGACGATGCATCTTTTGACGCAGGTCGGGATTCATTGCCACAACAGCGGCTGTCTGTATGCCTGCTATATTAAATGTCTTGGTCGGTGATATGCAGGCCACGCCGATCTTTCTGTTCGTTTCCGAAGCTGACAGAAACGGAACATACTCCTTACCTGGCGCTGTGATGTCGCAGTGTATCTCGTCCGAAACCACACGGACGTTATTCTTTTCGCAAAGATCTCCGATCCTCACCAGCGTCTCTTTGTCCCATATGTTCCCCGTGGGATTCTGCGGATTGCACAGGACCATAAGCGTTGTCTGAGGATCCGAAAGTTTCTTCTCCAGATCGTCCCAGTCGATCGAATAAAGTCCCGTTTCACGGTCATAAAGGAGCTTATTCTCAACAACCGTCCTTCCGTTGTTGGTAATAGAGCTGAAAAAGACCGGATAAACGGGAGTCTGTATCAGAACGTTCTCGCTGATCGCTGTGAGCTTCCTGACTGCGGAAGCTATCGAAGGGACAACAGCCGTTGCGAAAACAAGATCTTCTTTATCAAAATCAAACGAATGACGCGTCCTCCACCAGTATGTGTACGCGTCACCCCACGCAGGTGTATCGTATGTGTATCCGTATATGCCGTGCGCAGCGCGGCTGACAAGCGCCTCCTTTATCCCGGGGAAGGTTTCTATGTCCATATCGGCAACCCACATGGGAAGCGCATCTCCCGCGAAGTCCCATTTAACGCTTCCCGTGCCGGTTCTGTCCGGTATCTTGTCAAAATCGTATTTCATTACTGATCCTCTTCCAAAATTATCTTTGTGGCACGTGTATCGACCATGTTTTCTTCCATGATGATCTCACCTATCGAACCTGCCCTGATCGTTCCCGACAAGGGGTTCTTTATACTGTCAATATGACCCTTTATCTCGGCATCCACCGCGGAGTACTCAAACGCAAGCGTAGTGTTGATAAGGCGGCAGTTCTTCATAACAAGATTCTTGATATAGCACAGACCCTGAAGGCTTTCGATCGAGCAGTTCTCGAACGTTACGTTCTCGCTATTCCAGCCGAGGTATTCTCCGCAGATATATGAATCCCTGACAGTTACATTACTGCAGTTCCAAAAGGCATCCTTCGTCAAAAGGCGTCCGTTCTCGATAACGAGGTCCTTACAGCCGTCAAATCCGTAGTTGCCGTCGAGCTCAAAATCCCTGACAGTCAGATTTCGACTGTTCATAGCAAAATAATCGCCTTTTGCGCGAACACTCTCAAGAGTCACATCAGAGCACTCCCACAGAGTCTCCGCCGCATTGTAAAATGTAACGTCTTTAAGCCTTAAGTTACTGCTGCGCCTGAAGTTCTTCGGAGCGGCGATTATGACCCTGTCGGCATCAAGATCCTCGGTATACCAGATGCCGGCCCTGGCCGTATCTTCAAGGACGCAGTCCCTGATAACAATGTGCTTGGAATACCAAAGCGGATACTTCCACCTGAAGGTGGAGTGGAACAACTCGATATTGTTGCTGTGCTTAAGAGGTGATTCTCCGTCGGCAAACAGCGTCTCGCTGATCTTCAGATCATGAGCCCGGAAAAGCGCGCGTTCTCCTGTGCAAAAACCACGCAGGAGCTCCTTTTTCTCCTGCGGGTAGTAAACTGTATTTTCAGACATTACTGTAATATGATCCTTTCAAAACCTGTTTTATTATGAGGTTGGCTGCAGCCTGCAGCACATCACCACTATCACACCGCTCTTTACGGTGATCGTTACATCATCTATCCATTCATTGCTGATACCGATAGGAAATACATTTGAGATGGTCTTATCGCTTAAGGGATACTTCGCTCCCTCGATCCAGACGCCCGATGCACTGTCCGATACCGAAAGCAGCGACAGCGAGTAACCTTCTCTCTTCTCCACGGTGATCGAGCCGGAATTAAGGAAGTACATCTCCGTGTTCTCGTCACACATGCTGACCTTCACGCCCTTCGAAGCGGCAAAGGATGCAGCCTGTATATTCCCGAGGAAATGGTCCATCCTGCCTCCGAAGCAGCAATACATGCGCAGCTGTGTTATCCCCTGATCAATTGCGAATCTTATAGCCGCAAGAGTATCCGTGTCATCCTTCTCTTTCTCGAGTTCAAGACGCGGGATATTGTCGAGCGTACCCTCATCGCACGAATCAAAATCTCCGACAAAGAGATCTGCCTCGATCCCTTCCTCGGTAAGATGTGTGTACCCTCTGTCGCATGCGATTATAAGCCCGCACTCCTCGATCCCGTCGAGCGGTGCTTTGTCTCCGCCGGAAACGATACCGCAAATATACTCTTCAACTCCCATACTAACCTCCGTAAATTATTATCCGATCAATCCGGTGTTTCTACTCCCTTTTCACGGCATAATCTTTCGAGTTCGGTATAATACCTGTTCCCGACCTCTATTGCCTCCGCGGAAAGTTCCGTAAGGGACAGGGCTTTTTCACGATTCATTTCATCGTAAGCCTCTTTGGTGACCTGTAGCATATTTCTGACTTTTTCGATGTACTCAATGTATATGTTATGTAAGTCTTTGATCTCCCCGTTCCGGATCTTCTGAGACTTGAGCGTTTCAAGCAGAGCGTCGATCGTCGGAATACATTTGCCGGTGACTATCTCGTAGGTCTCGGCGTCTGATATCGACGGGTCGGTCATAGCCTTTGAGTACGCCTCCGCGTAGTCGCTTTCAATGCTGACATACATCGGAACGGATTCCTCAACATACTTCTTCAGTTCCCTTTTCACAGACTGCGACCTGCCCAGTGTTACGATAAGCACAACACCCACAACAAGGAGTACACCCAAAGCGATCAAAAGCTTCTTAAGCTTCCCCATCTTCTTCTTTCCGGTCTCTTCTGCCGGTTCATCGGTCTGATCTTTCTTGCTCTTCCATAAGGTTTTTTCAAAGTGAATGTTTTTCTCTTCAGGCTCCCTTTCGTACAAAGTCTTTGATAATTTGCCTTCTTCGTCTAATTCGAATTTCATCGTAGTTTTCCTCCCAGAAATTATAAAATATCGTCCTCCGTCTTCTCCCCGTATGCCATCTTGTAGATATCAAGGATCTCGTCATAACCGAGCTTCATGTAACCGTCAAGTGTACGCTTCTTGTCACGAGAGCACTTGAGTGCGAGTGTCGGCAGATCGCTCTCCCTGACCGAAAGCTCCCTAAGCGACGTGGGCATACCCATCGACCTGTACCAGTCCTCCTGTCTCCTGATCGCTTCAAGGATCATCCTGTCGGGATTCTCAAGGTCGGGATCTACGTTCCAAACCTTGACCGCGTACTGCATCCACCTTCCGGGGTTGGCTGAGTAGGTGTACCTTGCCCAGCTGCACCAGAGAGCTGCAAGTCCCGCTCCGTGGGCAACACCCGGGTACATGCCGGAAACCTCATGCTCCAGCTGATGAACCGTGAGCTGGAATCTCCTGCCACACTGCGTAAGACCGTTGTGTGCGAGAGACGAAGCCCACATCATGTTGGCTCTCGCGTCGTAGTTCCTCGGATCGGCGAGACATTCGTTACCCGCTCTGATCGCGTTCTTAATGACTGCTTCGGCGATCGAATCTGTCAGATAGGTACCGTCACCGGGACAGAAATACCTCTCGATGGTGTGCATCGCGATATCAACCGCACCGCATGCCGTCTGGTACGCACTGACGGTGTATGTGAGCTCCGGATTCTCGATCGCGAAATCCATCCTGTTCTGAGGACATCCGTACCCTCTCTTCTCACCCGTCTGCTCGTTCGTGATAACACAGGAATTGGACATCTCCGAACCGGCAGCGGCGATCGTAAGGATTGCTCCTTTGTTGAGAGTATACTGGGGTACCGCCTTACCGCTCGAGAAATCCCATACGTCGTCCGCAGGGTTGGCCACACCGTTGGCGATATCCTTGGCCGAATCCATAACGGAACCGCCGCCGACCGCAAGGACAAAATCAACTCCTTCGGCCTTACAGAGCTTAATACCCTCGCGGACAAGCCCGAGTTCGGGGTTGGCGACAACTCCGCCAAGTTCGACGAAAGAGATCCCTTCGGCGTTCAGGCACTCACGGACCTTGTCGAGCAGGCCGCTGCGTTTCGCACTCGAGCAACCGTAATGCAGCAGGACCTTTTTTGGCCTGTAATTCGCGATCAGTTTTCCGACCTTAAGCTCTTCGTCTCTACCGAAATAAACCTTGGTGGGCGTATCATAAACAAAATTATTCATGACAGGCTCCTTTCAGAAAAATCATTTATGGTAATAACAATATTCTCACGAAATCGCTAATTTTGGTTAAAACTCCGACTCTTTTTCGTAAAACAAAAAGAGTCGGAAAACACATCGTGTACCAACTCTTATTATATCATAAAGCACATTATTACGCCACCGATCAGACCAAATCGGCAGGAAAATTTTAATCAATCGTTTACCGTCATTTTGAGCCGAGCTCGACTAGTATAACGGTCGTAAAATAACTGGACTAATGCGCCGAATGCTTGCCCGAGAGTACTTGCCTGAAAACGTAGGCGTAGCGGGCTACGTTGAGGCTTTCAGGCATGTGCTATCG
>JAEEQC010000036.1 GCA_016285135.1 Lachnospiraceae bacterium | reverse complement strand
CGCAGATCATGCCGTTATCAAATGTCTTGGAATGGATGATCGAGTTAACCGCAAGCACGATATCCGCCGACTCGTCGATGATCGCGGGGGTGTTGCCTGCGCCGACGCCGATAGCGGGCTTGCCCGATGAATATGCGGCTTTGACCATGCCGGGTCCACCGGTCGCAAGGATGATGTCGGCCTCCTTCATAAGAAGGTTTGTCATGTCGAGGCTCGGCTGGTCGATCCAGCTGATTATGCCCTTCGGAGCGCCTGCTTTTTCAGCTGCTTCAAGCACGATGCGTGCAGCTTCGATAGTCGACTTTGCAGCTCTGGGGTGAGGGCTGATGATGATACCGTTACGCGTCTTGAGCGCAAGGAGTGTTTTGAAAATGGCTGTGGATGTGGGGTTTGTTGTGGGGATAACGGCTGCGATCACGCCGATCGGCTCCGCAACTTTTTTTATCCCTGCAGCTTTGTCTTCTTCGACGACACCGCAGGTTTTAGCGTTTCGATACTCATTATAGATGTACTCAGCGGCATAGTTGTTCTTAATGACCTTGTCTTCGGCAAGTCCCATGCCCGTCTCTTCTGCCGCCATGATGGCGAGCGGAAGTCTTGCTTTGCATGCCGCAAGAGCGGCTGCCCTGAAAATGGCGTCAACCTGTTCCTGGTTGTAGGTTGCAAACTTGTCCGCTGCCGCCCTTACATTCGCAAGCTCGGCTTCAAGTCTGCCAACGCTGTCCACTTTTTCACGTGTTACTTTCATAAGCGTCTTCCTTTCCTTAGTGTGTGTATGTTAACCGACTTCGGTTCCCCGGCGGACGTATTATCGCTGCGTCGTGGATCCGTCGTCACGGCATGTTGTAACCCAGGTATTTCAGAAGAACTACAAATTTCGTAGCAGTGTTTCAGTTCTATTATACTTTGTTTCTGTAGAAATAAACCTCCAAAAATGGTCGTTTCTTTTACATAATATTTGGTCAGTTTGTCCTTATATCGTCGAAAACCGACCGATCTTATGCGCCGGATGCCTGCCCGGTTTCGTTCATCCCATCCGATGCACTTTAAATTTTTTCCGTCTCTTTATCCCTTCAGGAACGAGATCAGCGTGTCGTACATATCCTCTTCGGAAGGAGGGCATCCGGGTGCTGAGACCTCAAAAAGTGCCGTGCAGTTTCCGACTCCGACATGTCCCGTCTTACCCTGAAATCCCTGTCCGATGTGGATGACGTGATCGGGGATCTTCTCGAGGAGTTCCTCCAGAAGGCCCTCTTCCTTCAGTCGCTCCAGTACCGGCACCAGTGTTCCGTAGCATGCGCTGCATGAATCGACTTCCTCGAGCGCGTCCCTGAGGTCCACTGTTTTACGGGTGAGCTTGAGATTCTCATCGGGCGCCGGAATGTCCGGTTCTCCGTTTCTTCCGAGCTTTATGATGCTTGCCCCCTCGATATTGGTACTTCCGCAACCGAGCTTCTCCGCGATCCCGATATAGGGCACTTCGCTCACATCGTAGCGAAGCAGCTTGCAGACATAGCTGTCGATCAGGACGGGATCGATACCGGCCATAACGCAGTTACATGTGACGGGATTGCCGCCCTCTTCGAAATCAAGGTCACCGCATATGTGATCGACGACGACAAAATCCTGCCTCACAACGGTCAGCAGCCTCCCGATCGGCTCATGAAGCCCGAGCGTGTGAAAACGCCGCTTCTCGTCAGCCGGAACCATGCCCTTCATATTCTTGATCGCGCATGTGATGCGGGTCTGGCAGTGTCCCTTCATGACAGGCACTCCGATCATGAAATCAACGTTCTTTGCACAGTCCGCTATCTTCAGCTTAAGTCCGGCTGTCTCTATATGCGTATATGTGCTCTTCTGCGCGTCTACAAAAGGAACACCGTACTTTTCGACGAGCCTGTCATAGCCGCAGACCTCAAAGCATTCCATCGTATCGCCGCCGCAGTAGCAGCTCTCCATCATGGTGATGTTGTTAAATCCGTGCGCCTGCAGGTACTCGATTATCCCGGCGACCACTTCGGGATGAGTCGTCGCGCCCATCATGGGCGGCGTGGGCGACACGAGATTCGGCTTGATCCCGATCTTTTTGTCCTTGTCTCCGATCAGCTCCGCCAGCTCCGCGCGCTCAAGTATCTCACGCGTCATCGCTGTGTAATCCGTCCCGAAGATCTTATATATCTCATTAGATTTCATCTTTTCTTCCCTTTGTACGTTCTCTCGTCTTTACCGGCTTTTGGGTCACCCCGGTACCCCTCACTTCCGTACGTATAATAATACCCCGTGGCAAGCTTTCATGCAAGCCACGGGGTGTAGTCATGTCTTTTTTCTTCTGAGCTAATACGTTCAAAGTCCTTTTGCTCTTAATCATGTCGTACCGATGTCAATGATTGAGAATTCCCCATAAGCACAGTTATTGAAATTGACTCTATACTTTCCGACAGAATAATCATATCCCTTAGGATTTAATTGAACATATTCAAACACGGTGCTTTCCGACGGATTGATGATCAAAGAATCATCTTCAACGGCAGGGCAATGTATAGTGATCCATTCTCCGCCACCCAGATTGCTCCCCCTGCTTTTTTTGTACACCTCGATTTAGTATGTCGGCAGCTAAACAAAATGTAAAGATTAGACAAACATAGTATTACGGGAGTCAAACGTCCTTTGTGTGACGATAGTGTTTACAAACCCCGAAATTATGTTATAATGAAAAAAACTCTGTTTTTGACACATAATCGACACAATCTGTTCGATGCAATCGTGTCAGGGACATTTTTGAGGTGACTAATGGAACAGTACATCATCAGGGGGGGACAGCCACTCGCAGGAGAGGTCATCATCAACGGCGCCAAAAACGCCGCTCTCGGCATCGTTGCAGCCGCTGTCATGACCGATGAACCGGTTATCATAGAGAATTTACCCGATGTTTGGGATATAAACGTTTTGCTTGATGCGATCGAGGACGCCGGTGCCGTTGTCGAGAGGACCGACCGCCACACCGTCTGCATCAAGGGCACCCTTAACACCTGTCTCATCGACAACGAGAACATGAGACGCATGAGAGGTTCCTATTACCTCCTTGGCGCGCTTCTCGGCAAAAAGAAGCAGGCGTTCGTTCCTCTTCCCGGCGGGTGCAACATCGGAAGCAGACCCATAGAACAGCACATCAAGGGCTTCAGCGCACTCGGCGCACAGGTTGAGATCTCCCACGGCATGATCAATGCCACGGCAGAGAGCCTCCACGGGAGCCATATCTATTTCGACCTTGTTTCGGTAGGCGCGACGATCAACGTCATGCTCGGCGCGGTACTTGCCGAAGGCCAGACCATCATCGAGAACTGCGCAAGGGAGCCTCACATCGTCGACGTTGCGAACTTCCTCAACAGCATGGGCGCCAATATCAAGGGCGCCGGTACCGATGTCATCAGGATCAAGGGTGTTGAGTCGCTTCACGGAAGCAACTACTCGATCATCCCGGACCAGATAGAGGCCGGAACGTTTATGCTGGCTGCCGCTGCTACACGCGGAGACGTGGTCATCAAAAACGTGATCCCCAAGCATCTCGAGGCCATATCGGCCAAGCTTATCGAGATCGGGATCGATGTTGAAGAAGAAGACGACATGGTTCGTGTCAATGCACAGAACCGTCCCGGATACACACAGGTCAAGACTCAGGCTTACCCCGGTTTCCCGACCGACATGCAGCCTCAGATGACGACCCTTCTTTCGCTCGGAACAGGCACCAGCATCGTTACAGAGACGATCTTCGAGAACAGGTTCAAGTATGTTGACGAGCTCAGGAAGATGGGCGCAGACATCAAGGTTGAAGGTAATTCCGCTGTTATCCGCGGCGTTGAGGGCCTGACCGGAGCGACCATCTCGACACCCGACCTCAGAGCCGGAGCCGCACTTGTGATCGCAGGTCTGGTTGCCGAAGGCACTACAGTTGTAGAAGGCGTTGAATACATCGAGCGTGGGTATGAGCAGTTTGAAGTAAAACTTCGCGGCCTCGGAGCCAAGATCGAAAAGACGCAGATCAACACGGAACGCAAGGCTGTGAAGAAGAAAAAACAGTCAACCCCGAAAGCAAAATAAATCTGATCAGATAAACAGTAGAGGCAGGACCCGGTGTCCTGCCTCTTGCTGTGAAAGGAATAATGTCCCGCCTTAAACGGGTCAGTATGAAAAAGAAAAAAGTATTTCTGATAATCGATTTTACAGGATCTCCATAATGGTACGTCCGGATTCCTTCGAAAGGTCCACATATTCGTCGCCGTTCATCTTGATAACGGGACGTGAGTATGCGAGCTTATTGATAAAGATGATCTGTCCGATCGTGCCGTCACTGAGTCTGACCTGATTGCCCACATAACTCTGTGTGATGTTCTCCATGAAAGGAAGCAGATAAACGGGATCAAAAAGCGAGAGACCGTCTACCTCGAAGAGGTGGATGACCTCGAAAGGACAAAGCGCCTTGCGGTAAACACGGGGGCTCGTCATGGCTTCGTAAACATCCGCGATGGCGAGGATCTTCGCACACTCCTCTATCTGGTTGCCCTTGAGGCCCATCGGGTATCCCGAACCGTCGCAACGCTCATGATGCATCATGGCAGCGAGCTTCACCTCGCGGGGAAGCTTGCGGTCCTTAAGGACATTATAGCCCTGTGTGGTGTGCGTCTTGATGAGAGCATACTCTTCGGGAGAGAGCTTGCCGGGCTTGTCAAGGATCGCCTTGGGGATCAGGAGCTTTCCGACATCGTGGTAGATACCGCACTGCATAAGGACCTCGATCTCGGCCTTGTCTCTGCCGAGCCATGTTCCGAGCACGCCGCAGATAAGCGAAACGTTTATGGAGTGCGAGAACGTTACGTCATCGAAGTTACGCATGCAATGTAGCAGGTTAAAAAGCTGGATTCCTGTCCTGCACGAATGAAACATATCGTCGACCATGCCCGTGAGGGTGTCGTTGTCGGGATCGGCGCTTCCCTTGAGCATAGCTGTAAGCTTCTGTTCAAAAACGGGGATCGATTTCTCAAAGTCCTGATTGAACGCTATAAACTCCTCTGTCCCGCGGAGCTTCTCAAAGAACGAGACTTCCCTTGCTTCCTTGCCGGCAGCGGCAGAAGCGGGTTTCGGGGAAGCGTTCTCATCACTGACATACACACGCGCGGAAGAGATCGAGTGAAAGCGCATACGGGTGATGGCCTTGTCGGTCAGAACTACGTCCCTGGGGACAATAAGCTGGTTTGCAGAGTTGTAGACATTGTCCGCAACCAGCATACCCGGTGTAAGATCGTTGATGTTAATGCGCTTTACTTCCATAAGGAAAACCTCAATACAATGATATAGTTGAACTCGTTCAACACAAATACATTAAACCCTGCTTTGATTTTACACGAACTGCGCCTAATTGTCAAGAAAAATCCACAAAACGAGGAACTCAGAAGTCCATTCTCGGGATTCGCAAGTGTAAATAAGGCCGTCCTGCTTCTGACACTCAAAGCCGGATTTCTGCCATGGTTTTTCAAAAGGCATCTGTAACAGAGAATATATGCGTTCTCTGCTACAGACGCCCTCATCACATAATATTCAAATGCACTTACTTTTTTTTAACGGTGACCTTACAAGTCTGCGACTTGGTGTTACCGGCAACGTCGGTGACCGTGCATGTGATGGTCGCCGTTCCTTTCTTCTTGCCCTTTACAACGCCCTTTTCTACGGTTGCAACCTTGGAGTTCGAGCTCTTCCACGAGATCGTTCTGGGGATCGCATCGACGGGATCAAGCTCGGGTGTAAGAGTTGCCTTTGACGAACTGCCCTTAGTCGTAAGGGTCAGCTTCGACTTTGAAAGCGTAAAACTCTTGAGCTCTTTATAGGGTGCTACCGTCAGGGAATAGATCGCCTGACTGAGCCAGAATCCACTCGAAGCCGCGGAATTCATGCCGTTGATCCTGATATAATAGGTTCCGGCGGGAAGCATCTTTAAGACCTTCTCCTGGGGTTCCGAAAGAGAGTAGGTATATTTGAGCTCGGGCTTTGATCCGCTTCCGTCATAGAGTTCCATAGTGATACTTGCATAGGGATTGTCGAAAACCTCTCCCTTCAGGTAAAGTCCTTCACTCTTTGTTGTGAGGACAAACCAATCGGTGTCATCATCATCCATGCCGTATCTTTGCAGCTTTCCAAGGAACCCGTAATTTGTTTCACCGTTTAGCTCAAGCTTCTGCGCCTTTTTGTAGGTATTGTTGTCTTCTTTGTCGACCAGATTAAAGTAATACTCTTTAGTTTCAAGCTTGATCGTACCTGTTGTGGAAGTGGTTCCCGCTCCGCTGATGGAGAGATAGTGCTTTCCTTTCTTGAGAACACTGTAATACCACTCCAGGGCAATATTACCGTCATCATCCGGATAGATCTCATCTCTGCTGATAGAACTGTTGGATTCTGAATCATAGTAGAACGTGATGATCAATCTGTCCGAAACATTTCCGATCGAGATCAGAACACCAAGCTCGGCATCATTCTTCGGAACATCTATCTCGTAGATGACCGTGTTCTTCTCTTTTGTGAGCTTGACCGAGCTGTCCTTTTGTCCTGCCTTAAGGGACTTTTTGATAACAGAGTCTCCCGCGGCCTGCGCCGTGTCGGGCGCAAAGAACGCGATAGCCACGATGGCAAATGCGGCTGCTGCAAGTAACCTGAAGAATCCTCTTAAGACTTCACTTGTTGCATTTCTTTTCATGTTTGGTATCTCCCTTTTTTATTTTTCCCTTTTTGACTCTTTCGGTTCGAGGGTGTTCTCAAACCACGTATCATTATTACACAATTGTTGAATTTTTTTCAACTATTGTATATAATCTTTCTTGTCCGAAGTCATTTTGCGGCATTAAGTTTTTTCGCCGTTATGTCGAAAAAACTTTGTGTACGTTTTGACCCCCGGATCAAAGAGAGGTTTACATGAGCGCATTTATTGACATCAAGTCAGTCACAGGCAGTGATTACAGAGCAGTTAAACAGGATCTGAAATTCCGCACCGGAAAGTTTCTCTGGCGTGTGGTTTTTAATATTGCGCTCAATCCCACCACAGTCAACAACCAGAACCTGACCGTGTACAATTCGAGCAATCAGCCCGTCGACACCGTGATCAGCTACAACGCTGAGCTCAATTCCATCGAGATCGAGCCCAAGGAGCCGTACGCTGCAGGCGAGACCTACACTCTGAACGTTTCTACAAATGTAGAATCAAGAGGCGGCCAGCGCCTCAAGAACGCGATCAATATTGAGTTCATGGTCTGATCGTTTTGTTCTTACATTACTTCGATCACAAGCCCGGGTTTTCCGGGCTATTATTTTACTGCTTCGATGTCTTCAAGCTCTATCGCGGTCTCTCCGCTGATCTTTCTGCCGTCTGCGGTAGCGGCAAGGTAATCCTGCGTCGCTCTCCTGTCTGCCGCGTCGATCACGGCATTTATAAACCTGCGGCTCGCCGCATATCTGCCCGCCGGCTCTGCCTTAATCGCCTTAACCCTCGCAATGAGCGCGTCCTCAACCGCCTGAGTAACAGAGTAACCGCCCTTCATGATCGTGTATTTGACCATATTGATGATGTCGGCCTCGTCGATCACGGGCACATGTATCCTCACGGGCAGGATCGAGTTGAGCTCTCTGCGGTCACGAAGGAGCTGCGTCATCGCACTTCTGTTGTCGGCCAGGATCAGGCCGAGCCTTCTGCCGTACTTGTCGCAGATCTTCAGGATGCTCTCCACCGAAGTCCCGCTCAAAGCACCTGCACCCTCGATCACAAGACATCTTCCCACAAGCTTGCCCACCTTGGTCTCAAGCTCCATCTTGTTGATCTTCTCTGCGGGTGCGAGCGCGCACGAAGCCTCTTTGATCAGACCGCTCTTGCTCTCGATCTTCGCGATCCCTTTGATGATCTCGATCATATCCGTTCTGTCGGCACCCGTTACTGCGATCCCGGCATTTATAACCTGTGTGTTGAGGATGATCTCAAGTGCCTTAATGATCTGCACACGGATGTCGTTAATGTACGCAAGATACCCGAACTGGTCGTCAAGCTTGCATCCGCTCTTCTCGAGGAACGCCGCCAGACGGCTCCCCGCAGGAACCTTTGTAAGGCCTTCCTCCGTAAACGCATATGTGACAGCTTGCTCAGTTGCTTCTGTACTCTGTGTTTCTGAAATCTGTTCCTCTGTAACTTCTTCTTCGACTACCTCTGCATATTCCTCCACATAGTTTTCTGTGTTTTCTTCCGTGGATTCTACCGCGTATTCTTCAGTGTTTTCTGGCTCTTCTTCCGTGGGTTCTTCTGCGGACTCTACAGTTTCTTCTGCCTCTTCATACTCCGCAGTAATCTCTGTGGTCTCCTCAGATACCTCTACTGTCTCTTCTTCTCTTTCTTCTGCGATTTCTTTGATTGCTTCCTCTGTCGCCTCGGCGCTGATGGAGATGACCTTCGGCTCCTCTGCTTCAGCGACTGCGCGCCTTACCTCTGCTCCGAGATCGGTCTCTTCCTCGTCCTCAAGCACCATGTCTTCTTCTATGATCTCTCCGGGCTGCTCGATACCTTCTTCCTTGAGCAGCTGCATGAGAAGCAGATCGTCCTTGTCGAGCTTCTTCTCGGGTTTCTGCTCAGGTTCCTCATCCACGGGTCCCTGTACTGCGACTGGCTCCTCTGTGGCCGGATCCACGGTCTCTGCGACTGTAGGCTCCGCGTCATCATCCGGCATTTCTGCGTACGCTTCCGTATCCTTGCTCTCCGCCACGCCGGTGCTTGTTACCTCCGTAACCTCTTCTGTCTCACCGGCATCTGTTACCTCTTCTGCTTCTTCGGCTTCCGCTGCCCCGTCGGAAGTGAGTTCCGTCACATCGGGATCGACGGCGTCATGCTTCGCAAACGCCTCTTCCACAGCGCGGGCGTTCTCTTCTGCGAGCTCTTCTTTTCTGACTTTTTCCTCGGCTTCCTTGGCGGCGCGTTCTTTTTCTATGGCTGCGCGGGCACCCTCTTTTTCGTAGTAGTCCCTGAGCGCCTTGGCACGCTCGACGTACTCACCCTCACCGAAGAACACGATCAGGTCGTCACACTCCGCCATGCACTTTTCAACTTCGCCTGCCTTGTGATAAAGCTTGGCGAGCTCATAAGCCCAGGCCTCGATATACTCTTTCTTTTTAAGCTTCTCCAGTGTGGGGATCAGCTCCTGAACAGGTTTCCCTTCAAGCTTGTCGATATTGTATCTGAAGATAAGTCCGTAGAAATCGTTCCTGTCGATCTTCTGATACTCGCGCAGATACTTCTCCGCCTCTCCCGGGCGCTTGAGTCTGAGCGCAAGATTGATGAGCTGCATGACGGTGTTGCGGTTTGCAACTCTGTCATAAAGCTCGAGATAGCACTCGCGTGCCTTAAGAAGCATCCCTTTCTTAAGAAAGAGTGCTGCGATCCCTCCGAGATCCTCTATGTTTTTAACCTTTTTAAAGTCAACCGTTTCGGCAAGCTCGATCGCCCTTTCGTCCTGCCCCTTGGCGATCAGATCCTTGATCTGTCCCAGTTTTACGATAAACTTATACTTTTCCATGATCTATCCCCTTGATCTTTTACTCAAAGCTCTAAACTTCCCGATAGTCCCACCTGCCCCGGTGAGGCCTTTGTCTTCCAAAAACCGTTCCTACTTTTCAGAAGCGAATCTCTCGTAGAGCTCTCCGATCGTCTCCTTCTCAAGAAGCTCCTCTTTCTTCCCGAACAACACGACCTTGCCCTCATTCATGATGCATATATGCGTCGCGAGTTCTTTGATCTCCTCCAGATAATGCCCGACGTAGATGATCGTCTTCCCTTTGTCGCGAAGTCCCGCGATAGCGTTCTGTACCATCCTGCCGGAGTCGATATCGATGCCCGCCGTCGGCTCGTCGAGCACGATGATCTCGGGATCGTGCAGAAGCGCAACGCCAATATTAAGGCGTCTCTTCATTCCTCCCGAATAGTTACCGACCTTCTTCCGGAGCATTTCCTCGTCAAAGTTGATGTCCTTGCAGACCTCTTTGATCCTCTCCTTCAGGCGCTCCCCCGTCACTTTGCAGCTCTTGCCCCAGAACTTCATGTTGTCGAGGCCCGAAAGCTTGTCGTAGAGCGCGATGTCCTGCGGTACAAATCCAAGCTTCGCGCGGATCGCCGCGGGATGCTCTGCGATGTTCGTCCCGTCCCAGAGGATCTCTCCGCTGTCGGGCTTGATGAGAGTGGCGATCATGGACATAAGCGTTGATTTACCCGCTCCGTTTCGCCCTATCACGCCGAGCAGCTGTCCGCCTTCCACCCTAAGCGTCACTCCGTCCACCGCGGCACGTCCTTTATAGCTTTTTTTAACGTTTATGATCTCAAGCATGTTTTTTCCCTTATTTATCCCTGTAGAACTCCATTGTCTCCGCAAGCTCCTCGGGCAGCGAGCCCGTGCGGTTTTCGATCGCCTTGTAACGAAGCTCGAGCTCGTGGATCTTCTTGTTCCTCTCGCGCTCGAAACGTGCGAACGCCTCGTCGTAAAGCGGCTGCTTCTCTACCTGTGCGCGGGTGCTCATCGGGAACGGGCAGTACGTTGCGAGGATCTCGCGAGCCACCTTGTTGAGCTTGACCGCTCCGGAAGCCTCCGACTTGATCCAGATCTCGTAGTCGAGCGTGAAGATCTCACGGAGGTTGTTACGCCCACGCTGGATCTGGAGCTTGACCTTCTCCTTCCTTTCCTCGGAAAGCTCCCTGTTCTTCTTGAAGAACTGGATGTAGTCCGCATACTCGGAGGTGAGTGAATGAACCTGGATATTGTTCCACGAAGGGCCCTGGATGGTCTTGCAAAGTGCCCATCTGAACTGCCCGAACGCCTTTACGAGCATGTCTTTAAGCGACGTATATGTGATAGCCGGGAGGAAGAACCTCCCCTCCGAATCTCTCTTTCTGCCCGTGATCTCCTGCCACATGATACAGTTGCGGCCGACGGTCGGGAACAGGATAAACACGGGGAACACCTGCTTCATCCTGTACTCTTTCTCGATACCGCGCTCCTTGTCCACAAAAAGTGCTTCTCTGTGGAAGACGGAGTAATCTATGCCGAGCAGTTCTTTAACTGCGTCGTTTATCTTGGTAGCGTTGCAATATGCTTCGTCGATAGTGGAAAGCATCATCCCGGAATGAAGCACCGGAACGAACGTGGTGAGCGATCCGTTAACAACTCTGACGCCGTGGAAGAGGACTTCCCTGATCTCATAATGGAGCTTCTTGCCGCCGTCGCTCATCGCTGTCTTGATCTCGGCGTCGTTCAGCTTGCCCTGCTTCTTGAGGTCTCGCAGTACTTCCGCATAGTCAAGACCCATGTCGTTACGCGAGGGCTCTTCCTCTCCACGATATATGCGGGTGAGCCACTCCCTGATAGTATACACGGCGCACGGCCCCTCGGACTTCACCTTGTTTATCGAAACGAGTGATGCGAGCTCTTCCTCTGTGAGGAGCTTTTCCTCAAGGAAACCGAATTCAAGGAAAAGATCGACCGCAAGAGGCGCCTTGTCCTTCTTAAATGAAGCAAGCAGGGTCTTTTCGTACAGAGAGTAAACCTTTTCGGCCAGGCTGCGGCGCAGCTTTCTCATGTCGTCATCCGTGCTGTCGCGATCCTCCGCATTGATAAACGCATCGAGCATCTCTCTGAGAGCCGACTTGTCCTCGCCGTCATATCCGGCGAACGAAGTAACCGTTTCATACGTGCCCTTAAGCTCTGCCACTGCTTTCGCAACATCATGCGACTGCATCTTTGTTTCGGAGTCTCCCGCTGCCGAGCCCGAGAAATCCTTGCCGGTCTTGTATTCCGCAACAAGTCCCGAAAGACGGCTTCCGTCAAACATGTGCTCCGAAAGGATCTCATCATCGAAGGAACGGGCCGATTCCTCACATATCGATGCGAGCGAATCAAGGAGCACAACCGCATCGTCAGCGCTCTTGCCTTTTTTGCGCAGAGTGGACGCCGCGCCCAAAAGTCCCTGTGCGAGTCCGTTTCCGGCCTCGATACGGTCAAGTATTGAGAAGCAGTAATCGGCAAGCTCCGAAAGCAGATCGCAGAGCACGACCTCTGTGCCTATAAGCTCTAAAAGAACCTCAAGCGTCAGCAGGTCGCTTCCGCAGAAGAAAGCCTTGATCCCCTCGTACGGGATCTTGGCATATTCAAGGAGGACCTCCATCCTGTTCTCATAAAGCTCTGCTTCGGGTTCAAACTCTTCAAGTGTCATAAGTCCCGGAACAGCAGCAACCTTTATGCCGCCTCCGAGAGAAGTATATCCCGAATAAGCGCGCGAAACCGTATCATGAAGCTTTGAAGCCAGAACACGGATCTTGTCGTATCTTTTATATAACTCCTGGATAAACCTGGAATGAGAGAACACCGTAACGCCGCAATAATCCTTGTTTGAGCTGAGGACCGCCCTCAGTGCCTTTCCGTCCTGCGCGGAGAAAGCATAAGCAGTAACATCCTCAACTGCCTCGCATGAGTACTTGACCCCGTCGGCCGCGCCGGGCAGCTCCCCGAGGAGCGCTCCCACACCCAGTACCAGACTGAATCCGTTGTTGCTGACACGTACCTTGCCTTTAAGAACAAGGCAAAAGATCCCGGCCGGATCCGCTTCGTTAAAGAGCACATCTCCCGGCGAAAATTTGTTGGTCTGGTTGAGCTTCATTTTTGTAACCCCTTATGCGCGTTTTTGCGTGTTGTTGATCGTTTAATGTCAGATTTCAGATACAGAGTTCATTATACCTCAAAACACACAAAAACACAATCGAGCAGGGTGGAACCTGCCGGATTGTGTTTTTGATGGTTTTGTTTTTTTAGGACTTAGCACGAGAGCTTGTAACAATAAAGCATCTGCTCCTCTGTATCATATACAGCTAACAAGTACGTGCTTCGCCCCCTATGGTTTTCCTCTTCTACAACCTCTCTATACTTTCCTTCCGAAAAGAATTTGCCAAGAAATTGTTTGCTTCGCTTATTGAAGCCATAACTCGTAATATATGAAAGATCAAGTGGCATCTCGTTCCAATCCGTAAAGCTTTCATAAAAGGATGTAGAATCCAGGTTTGCTCGATATAAGCAGTCTTTATCGTCCGAATATCGATCATAATAGTCAAATACTCTTTCAAACTGTAGGTATCGGTCAAATCCGAGGTTGTCCGAAAACTCTTTTGAGATTTCTTCTGACAAATCCCGTCCGGTCTCATAAGAAGACGGAAACACCTGATTAACTACGAGTGTTAGTCCCATGAGCACTATTATAATACCTAAAATGATTATTGCTTTTTTCATTTTGTATCTGCTCCTTTATAATTCGACTTTCCTTTCAAAATGCTTATCTGAGTAGATTTGATTAATAATGGTTGTCATAGAAATACATTTTTTCATTATCCATGTCATACACCGCAACGTAATTCTTCATGCAGATCAAATGAAGCGGATCTCTGTCGGATTCCTTATAAAACCCTTTTTTTATATTCCCCATATACTGTTTCGCTTTATTATCCATATTGGGGTAATCCGGTTCCCACGTTTCCCATTCAGCTAACTTGGAAACTATTTTATCCTTGGGAATATTTGATACATACAAGATGTATCCGTCCACCTGGAATTCCCCTAGGTTTTCGAACACCACCTTAAACTCCGTATCGCAATCCACTTCAAATACCTCTGCAAATGATTGTTCCGGCGATACGATTACCATTTCATTCCATAGCCGTACCATCAGAAAGAAAAGCATTATACTCTCGACAACAATACAACAAATGTAGCAAACCTGTTTCCTTTTCATAAAACTCCTTGCGCCTATTCTGTTTTAAAATCCCTTTTTGTCAGGTGTTATTGTATTGAAAAAGCAATATATACATCTTTTTGCTTTAAAATATACGAGTTCTGACACAACCATGCCCAATTATTTATCATAGCAACCCATACATCGTCATACTCCCAATATTCAAAATCAAATTTGTCAGAAATATTTATAACGATTGAGTTATAGTATCTGCTCATAATGATACTTACGTCATGAAGGGAAAAAAACAAGTCTGCTATTTCGTTTTTCGGGAATATAAGAGAGCCCGAATACGACATTTGACCACTGTTCCTATATGAACTTAATAAATTGGTAAAACTCGGACTATTCATAATGGCTGCACTAAACTGACCGGATTGCTCATAATAATCGAGTCCTAACACAGAGTATCTTACTAACGTCGCTGACAAAGGGTACCCAACACTCTCAGCTATATCCGCTGCTGCCAGCCATGCTAAAGTTAAAGTAAAGTAAGTATAATCATCTACAGCGGAGAGTAAGCCGTATCTTGGGAGATTGTTTCCTTTTTTTCCTTCAACTCTTTTTTCCCCTTTCGCTTCAATCCGTTCTTTACATTTGTCGATCACCATATTTAACTCTGCGTTTGATAAACTTCTCAATACGTTGATCATTTCTTTGGGGGTTGATGATTTTTGTGTTAATTTATCGAGTATTCTCTCGATTTTCTGTACCTGCTTTGTATTAGTTTCATTTTTTGCATGAGCCAACGTCGGCCCACTAATCGATATCAGAATAGTAATACATAATACTATTGATACTACTTTTTTCATTCTCTTCCTCCTTTAATATACGGTAAAACCGTTTGTTATTTTTCAACTCCCCGGGTTGTTGTGATTATCACCATAGTTTAATTATCTTAACTTTTCAAGCGATTTTCAAAAACGACACGATTTTTGTCAAAAACGACCACCTAGGCTCGTATGATCAATGTTTTTTGATGATGTTGTCAAAAAAAGCCTTTGTCGCTTCGTTCCTGTAAGACCTGGATACGGAAAGGACTTTACCGTCATGCAGCAATACTTTGTTCATCTTATTGGATACAATATGATGAGCATTTACCAAATAGCTTTTATGGATTCTGATCAGTTCCGGATATTGATTCCATATTTCTTCCAGGCTTTCCTTGGTTAAAACGCGTGATTCTTCCCCTGTTTTTTTATCGGTGACCAAGAGCGTGCTTCCCCTTTTGGTTCCCTCAACACAAACAATGTCGCGAATGAAGATATTCTTAGCTTCTTTTCCGTCAAATAGAACGAACTGCCCGTCTTTCCGGGAGGTCTCTAACTCTTGTAAAATATCCACGATCTCTCGGTTCATTTTCTCTTCTGAAAAGCCCTTATACAAAAAACTGTACGGGTGTACCTTGAACAACTCCGGATAGGGATCGTAGCCGGAACAAAAGACTATCATTATGCTTTTGTTTTTTTCTTTGAGCTTTTTTGCCGTTTCCAACCCATCGATCCCTTTTAACGAAAGATCAAGGATTACCAGGTCAAAATCAACACCGTTCTCAAAATCGGTTATCAAATCCTCACCTGATGTATAAGTGTAGATACTAGGCTGAAGATTAAATCCTGACAATGCTTTCTTTACTCTTCTTTCCAGTTCGGAAAGGATAACAGGTTCATCATCACAGATTGCTAAATTACATGTCATTGCTCCGCCTCCATAGTTTATTCTTCCGATCGATTCGATCATATTGGTTCGCCATAGTTCTGTAAAGCAACGAAAATTAACATCATGTTACTTTTCATTGCATCTGCGTATTTTAGGGCTTTTCAAGCGTCCCCTGCGGAAAGAAAAACCAGCTTTTATGTTTCATCACACAGATGGTAACACACGCCTTACCAAAAATCAGTTCACAATTGCTCTAAAAAAGTTCACAGTTTTTCGTGTTTAGTTCATTTTTTGATATGTAATCACAAGTATTTCCGGTAAAAAAGATATCACTTTCTATTTTGCCGTACTCGGAAGTGCCGATAATACGCTATTTATATGTTTCAAATATCCTTTCACAACCATCATACCAAAACAATGTTACAAACCTGCTACAATTGTTTAATAATTTTTTCCAAAGTTTTATTTTTTAACAGGCTCATAGCATATGATCCTGTTTACTACATAAGTACGATTTTATTTGCCTTTGGTTTCATATTTTATTGAAAAAATTGGATGGTGTCCCATCTCTATGCTATAATCAAATAGACAAAGGAATCCTATGGGGTTCGGGATGATGCTTAAAGAGGAGATCGGTATGCATATAGACAGAAAAAAGACCTACAGATTTAACAACAAAGTGGATTACTGCGTGGGAACGGGACGTATGGGACTTGCTCTCACGAAAGAGTATTACGATCAGCTCCGGATCGTGCAGGAAGAGATCGGCTTTAAGCATATACGAGGGCATGGACTCTTCCATGAGGACATGGGGATCTACGAGGAACGCAAGCTTTTCGGGAAAAAGTCCTTCTGCTACAACTTTACGTACCTTGACCGCGTGGTCGACAGCTATCTTGAGCTGGGGATCGAGCCGTTCTTAGAGCTTGGTTT